>PWPY01000189.1 GCA_003558575.1 Desulfonatronovibrio sp. | reverse complement strand
TGCTGAATATATTTTTGATCTCATGGAAAAGTTTGCCGGATACGGTTTTAATAAATCCCATAGTGCGGCATATGCACTGATTTCTTACCAGACAGCGTATCTTAAAGCCCATTTTCCACAGGAATTTATGGCCGCATTAATAACTTCTGAGGTCAATAACACAGACAAAGTAATTGTTCATATTAACGCCTGCAGAGATCTTGAGATAGATATTCTTCCGCCTTGTGTTAATTCCAGCCTTTCTCAGTTCAGTGTAGAAAATAATAAAGTTCGGTTCGGGCTCAGCGGCATTAAGAATGTGGGCAAGGGGGCTATAGAAAGCATTGTTCTGGAAAGAAAAAAAAAGGGCCCCTTCAAGAATCTTTTAGATTTCTGTGATCGAGTTAATTCGCGCAAGGTGACAAAAAGGGTGATTGAGATGCTTATTAAAAGCGGGGCAATGGATTGTTTTGGATGCTCCAGACGAGCATTGCTGGAGGGTATGGATCTGTCGGTGGCTCGTTCCCAGCGCAGTGCCAAGCCTAAATATCAGGGGCAGCCCTCTCTGTTGAGCCTGATATCTCCCAAGGAAACAGTTCACGTTAAGGGCCTGGGTATGGCCTGTCCTGAAAACGATCTCCCTGAATATCTTGAAGATGAGAAACTCAAACTTGAAAAAGAAGCCCTGGGTCTTTACCTGAGTGGCCATCCTTTGCTTCCCTTTAAGCGAGACATAAGAAGGCTCAATTTTAAAAATATTATAGACTGCCGTGATATGAGCGCTCATACAGAGGTTGAGATACCGGTTGTTGTTGTGGGGAAAAAAGAGATCATGAGCAAAAAAGGTGAAAAAATGGCCTTTTGTCAAATTGAAGATATGACAGGATCAGCTGAGGTTACTTTTTTTCCTGATATCTATTCCAAATATAAGTCTTTGATGGATAGTGATGATCCTGTGGTGGTCAAGGCCAAGATCAGCGGTTACCAGGGTTCCATGCAGTCTGAAAGAAATGGTGAAGGAGATACTGCAAAAAAAGTCAAGTTTACAGCCCTGGAGGTGAGTTCCTTGGGGGATATGATTTCATCGGGATCAGAGCCTGTTAAAATTGATATCAGCATAAATGGACATGAGCAGGATGATGGTTTTATTGATGTATTAAAGGGTCTTGTACAAAAATATCCGGGTAAGGTCCCAGTGCAGATGAACTTAATGTTGAGCAATGAAATCCAGTGCAGGGTTCAGCTGGGTCCTAAGTACAGTGTGACTCCAGGTCAGGAGTTCTGGGCAGAACTTAGTGCGGCAGGTTTTCATTAAACGATTGTAAGTTATTTTAAGTATATTTGTAAGGAAAGGATAATGGCATATTCAGAGTGGCGTTTAAGGGTTAGTGATGATTTCAGTTCGTCACATCAGCTGCGTAACTATGGTGGAAAGTGTGAAAGCCTTCATGGACATAACTTCCTTGTGGAAGTGGAGGTTAAAGGGAGTGAAGTTGACCCGGATACCGGAATGCTCATGGATTTCAAGGTTCTCAAGCAAAAGCTTGGAGCAGTGCTGGAGATGCTGGATCATAAGCACTTAAATGACCTTGAATGGTTTAAAAAAGTGAATCCGTCTTCAGAGAACCTGGCAAAATTTGTTTATGAGAATTTAAAACCAGCCCTACAGGGAGAAAAGGTCTCCATTGAATGGGTAATGGTGGCTGAGAAGAATTCTTCCAAGGCCTTTTATCGTGAGGTCCTGCCTTAGCAGTATCATCGGCTTTTGCTCTATTTACCTTTGAATGAAAAATAAGATCAACGGTCACGACTTATTAAGCTTCTTTCTCCCCAAAAGGTTCAAGATGACTTTATTCAGCCTCTTGGTAATTCTGGAGTCATATTTCTGTTCAGCTTTAACAAGATACTCAAGAGCGTTTTCATAAGGCAGGCACTTTCCGTTTTTTTGCATTGTCAGTTCACAAAAGGTATGGACCACAGCAGTAATCCTTCCATGCAGGCTCAGTTCATTTCCCTTCAGCCCTCTGGGAATTCCTGATCCATCCATCATTTCCTTATGTTCCAGATGACAGTTCAGAGTAATATCCTCCATAACGTCTAACTTTCGCATAAGTCCGGCTCCGTTCATGGGGTAGTTGGTCAGCTTGGCCTGTTCATCCCGGGAGAGGTTGGTTGTTTTTTCCAAGATAAATTTGGGAACTCTGATCAGGCCTAAAACATGGGTGAATATCCCCAAAGCCAGCTGATCAAGGGCCTTTCTTTTGAAGTCATCTCCCTGGGCATCCAGAAATATGGCAAGCCCAATAATTCCGGAATTATAAGACAGATTGGTTAAAGAGTATTCCTCATGGAGGAAATCCAAAAGATATTCAATTCGTTTGTTATCTGTGCACAGATATTCAGTGAGCACCCCTATGTCTTTACTCAATTTTTCCAGGGCCGAAGCTACAGGCTGTTCATAAAATTCATCAATTTTTTCTGTGAGGGCGTAACGCAGGATATAGAGAATTTCAGCAGTTGTCAGATTTTTATCCATGAGCACCAGATCCAGCTGTTTGCTGATATGTTTGGCGTATATCTTATGGTCAGATCTGGAAACAAAAATTAACCCCTCTCTGCTAAGCTTGACCATTTCTCTTTTCTGTTCCTGCTGAATACGGGTTTCTGCAGTGTAGTATGGTGTGAGCTGAGCGATCTTTTCATTGTATTGATAAAGATTCAGGGGAAGCCTGAATTTAGGAAAACTTTCCAGGATTTCAGCTGAAACCTGATAAAACTCTTCATTAAGACTCTGAGGATCGATATTTTTTTTACCCATAGCTATTTTCTGTATATTTTTAAAAGATTAGTAAGTGATCTCTCCTGACCTGATTTGGGATGACCAGCAGTTATGACTAAGTTATCTCCGGAAAGAAATCTTTCAAAACCTTCCACAAAATTTTCGGTCCGTTGCAGATGATCCTGAGGTTCCTCAGGGATGTCCACAGATGTTACTCCCCAGGAAAAATTCATGTATTTCTGCATATTTTTGTTAGGGCTCAGGCCATAAATAGCTTGTACAGGTCTGCATGAACTTATCAGCCTGGCTGTGAACCCAGAATCAGTATGTGCTACCAG
>PWPY01000096.1 GCA_003558575.1 Desulfonatronovibrio sp. | reverse complement strand
TTTGTAATCGATATGAATCAAGTTGCTTGTAGGATAGTATATGTGTGATCTTTGTCAATGGTGGTCCTTAATCTATATATTCAGTCTTTTGAACCACAGCAAGTAAATGTGGTTCTTCGACGTTTTGTGTGAAGTTGCTGCTAATATTTTTTTGTTTGCCCCGCATTCGGCAGTGAGTTTTTTAAAGATGAGCAGTGGATTTTTTAAAAATCCACATGAAACGTCGGAGAACCTTAAATGTTAATTAGACAGCTGCCAAAATAAGTATTGACAGAAAAAGATCTTAGTTTAGAAAAACCCTCATGTAATGGAGTTTTCAACGGTCGGTTAGACTGTGAAGTGATGGCTCGTTTATTCGGGTGTATAATATTGTTGTTTTCAGGAGTGTTGAATATGGCTTCCCGGAAAAATCCATGGATAGAAATAAATAATATGCGCAATGAAATGGATAAAATCATGAACGAGACAATGAACCTGAAAATGAAGTCTCCAAAAGATGGAAACAGGTTTTCCCTGTGGCAGCCGGTTACTGATCTCTATGAGACAGATTCCCAGTTGATCATTGAAATTGAACTGCCAGGGGTGCTCAGGGAAAACATTAATATGGAAGTTCAGGGCGATCAATTGATTATTTATGGAGAAAAGAAGCTTGAAAAGGATGCCTCTGGAAGTGCCTATCAGGTCCTTGAAAGGTCTTATGGTCCTTTTAGCAGGCTTTTCATTCTGCCTGATAATATTCAGTCATCTGAGGTTTCTGCGATCTTTAGAAATGGGGTTCTGTTTATATCAATCCCTAAGGTAAAGAGACAAAATAAGCGAGTAGCAATTGAAATCAGTTGAGGTTGTACTACTTTCTTTATGGCCTCTGTAATTGTCAGCTTGTAAGAAATATTTGCTAAAAATATTGTAACTTTTCATCATAGCCTGTGACTTACACCAAAAGGCTGAAGCCTATCTGGATTTCGAATGGCTGCAATAAGTATTTGCTTGTTCTCAGAATCCAATCTTTTGAGGCCAGTTTTCCGGTCCGCCATTTCAGTATTCCCTATTTATATTGCGATAATTTTTTCACTAAAAGAGTGTAAGGCGCATTGAAATTTATTTATTTTGGTGCAAACTATTGTAATTTAAGCTATAGTCTTAGGTTTTTCTTGTTATTTTTTTCTCAAATTGTCTTGACGATGGGCTGTAGCTGATTTAAGAGAGCTTCATATTTTCCATGTGCAAAAGTAGACAAAGGTAAAGTTTTAGATATTTTTTCTGTTTGGGCAGACTGCTTCCAGGGCGTTAAAAGACCTTGCCTGAAGACCCCTCAGTAATCTGTCTTTTTATACCGTTGGCTTTGATCAGCTTTACAGGCCCGAGAGGTGGTCTATGACATGGTTGCTCCATGAGCACCACCAGAATGCTTTACTGCGCGCAGGCTGGGAATAAGTGTTTACAGGCTCTCGATGATTTTGTTTTCGTGCCTTTGGGGGCGTACTTGTTATTTAAAAATCTATTCAACAGGCTGACAGATCAGCAAGATTAATAAAATGAAATTAGATATATTATTTAAAGAGAAAAAAAGTCAAATTTTGAATCTGTGGATTAAGAAATTTACAGATACATATCCGGATGAATCTGCTCGTTTTTTCAGAGGCAGCACTGGTCAGTTCGCCAATCCGGTTGGGCACAGATATCGAGTCAATCTTGAGAAGATACTTGACGAATTGTTCAATGAGCCTGACCAAGGCAGGATTGTAAAGTATGTTGACGAAGTGGTTCGGGTAAGGGCGGTCCAGGGTTTTTCGCCGTCTGATGCAGTTTGTTTTGTGCCCATGCTCAGGCAGTCCATATGGGAAGTTTGTGGTAAAAAAATCACCACTGAAAATCAATTGCCTGAGTGGATTGATTGTCTTAACCGCATTGAGTGGCTCATGAATATCTCTTTTGATGTTTATATGTCCTGCAGAGAACAGCTCTGGAAACAAAAAGCAGAGTTTATGAACTCCAGGACTCACAAGCTTTTGGAAAGAGCAAATCTTTTGGATAAAGCCGTTGAATAATTTTTTAGGATAATGTTCAATTTTTAAGTGAGGTAGCAGCACATGAAAGCGATTTATTCAATGTTTCTGGTCTTTGCCCTGATCCTCCTGGCCATGTTTGGCGCTGGAGCACTGGGTATGGAGTACCTGTTTGGGGTAATCCTGCCATACCTGGCTGTTTTGGTGTTTATTGCCGGGTTTGTGGCCAGGGTTGTGGGGTGGGGTAAGTCCGCAGTGCCTTTCAACATTACCACCACTTGCGGCCAGGGTAAATCATTGCCCTGGATTAAAGAGAACAAAATTGAAAACCCTTCTAAAACCAGTGGTGTTATCACCAGGATGTTTTTTGAGGTTTTTCTTTTTCGTTCATTGTTTCGGAACAGTAAGGTGGAGCTTCATGAAGGGCCAAGGGTAGCTTATTCTTCAAGTAAATGGCTCTGGCTTTTTGCCATTCTTTTTCACTACACTTTTCTGGTGATCTTTCTGCGGCATATGCGCTTTTTCACAGAGCCTGTTCCATTTCCCTTCGAGATGATGGATAAACTGGACAGCATGCTTCAGATCGGTGCTCCTGCACTTTATCTTTCCAGCGTGATAATTCTGGTGGCTCTGGCATATCTTCTTCTAAGAAGGTTGTTTGTGCCTTCTGTCCGCTATATTTCTCAGCCTGCGGACTATTTTCCGCTTTTTCTGATCATTTCAATAGTAATCTCAGGAATTATGATGCGCTATTTTGTCAAAACAGACATTATGGCTGTCAAGGAGCTGACCATGGGGTTGGTTACCTTCAGACCTGTAGTTCCAGAGGGAATCGGAACTGTATTTTACGTACACCTTTTCCTGGTATCAATCCTTCTATTTTACTTTCCGTTGAGCAAACTCATGCATATGGGGGGAGTTTTTATGAGTCCCACCAGAAATATGACTGCCAACACCAGGGAAGCAAGGCATGTCAATCCATGGAACTATCCTGTTAAAGTCCATACATATGATGCCTACGAAGATGAGTTCAGGGAAAAGATGGTAGAGGCTGAACTGCCTGTGGTTAAGCCGCTGGAACAGACAGAAAACG
>PWPY01000023.1 GCA_003558575.1 Desulfonatronovibrio sp. | reverse complement strand
GAAATAATAATAACTATCTGTACAGGTTAGAATGTCTCCAGTTGTAAACGACGAACAAATCAGGCCCCAGACTCTGGATCAGTTTATCGGACAAGATGATCTGAGGGCTAATCTGCGTATTTACTTGGACGCTGCCAAAAATAGAAAGCAGCATTTAGATCATGCTCTCTTGTATGGCAATCCAGGCCTGGGCAAAACAACTCTGGCCCAGATAATGGCATCTGAGCTTGGAGTAAATATTGTATCTACTTCCGGGCCAGTGCTGGAAAGAAGTGCTGACCTCGCTGCCATTCTGACCAATCTCAACAAAAATGATCTGCTTTTTATTGATGAAATCCATAGAATGCCTGCCAGTGTTGAAGAAATCCTTTATCCGGCCATGGAAGATTTTAACCTGGATCTGATTATTGGTCAGGGTCCAGGGGCAAGAACCGTCAAGATAGAGCTTGAGCCTTTTACCTTAGTGGGTGCAACTACACGACTGGGGCTGCTGACATCCCCTCTCAGGGACAGGTTTGGAGTGATCTGCCGTCTGGAGTTTTATTCACCTGGAGAACTTGCCACCATAGTAAAACGTTCAGCCAGGGTTTTTAAAATGGAGATTACAGAAGATGGAGCCTTAGAAATAGGCAGCAGGGCCAGGGGAACTCCACGAATTGCCAACCGCCTCTTGCGAAGGGTCCGCGATTTTGCCCAGGTCGCCCAAACAAAGGTTATTGACTCTCAGGTTGCTTCCCAGGCCTTAGAGCGGATGGATGTAGATTCTCTGGGCTTGGATCATATGGATCGCAAGATTCTAAGCTGCATAGTTAATCAGTTTTCCGGCGGGCCAGTGGGTGTCAAAACAATTGCTGTAGCCTGCTCTGAAGAAGTCCGCACCCTGGAAGATATTTATGAGCCCTATCTAATTCAATGCGGTTTTCTCAAAAGAACTCCCAGGGGAAGAGTGGTTACAGCCAGGGCCTACAAACATCTCAAGATGATGAAAAAAGGGATGGTTGCTCTGAATATGGAAACATTGGATAAACAGTAAGTATTTTTCATCATGGCAGCGACATAAGGTCCTCTGGTCCTGGAGGTGGCCGGCGTTATCATGGTGAGCAGATGTAACAATAGAGGAAATGAAATGCCACAGGCTAAGCTTCAGGTTAAACTTCTTGCCGGAACTCCCAATGCCATGTCTCTTATCTACGCTGCTTTCAGGCAGTGTTACAGCCCGGGATTTGTGGGTGATTTATGGCCCCGTCTTGTGAACGGGGAAGTAAGTTCACAGGAGCAGGCCGGTTTTATCGCCAAGGTGCTCGAGTCAGGCCATGACAGTCCTGTGGAACATGTGAGCTACAGTTTTGCGGTTGAAGGCATTTCCAGGGCCCTGACCCACCAGTTGGTCAGACACAGGATTGCGTCTTATTCCCAGCAGAGCCAGCGCTATGTGGATGAAAGCGATTTTGATTATATTGTGCCACCTGCCATTGCCAGGGTGCCGGAAGCAGTAATGAAGTTTGAAGAGTTCATGGCTGCTGTGGGTGAGGCCTACACAGGTCTTAAAGAAATTCTCCAAGAGCACGGACAGGGGAAAAAGGCCAATGAAGATGCCAGGTTTGTATTGCCTCAGGCAGCTGAATCCAAGATTGTTTTAACCATGAACTGCCGCAGCCTGATTCATTTTTTTGAACTCAGGTGCTGCGAGCGAGCCCAGTGGGAAATTAGAAAGATGGCCTGGAAGATGCTTAAGATTTTGCGCCAGGAGCTGCCAGTAATATTTGCCAAGGCCGGACCAAGGTGTGAACGGCTGGGCTATTGTCCTGAAGGAGAAAAATTTACCTGTGGTAAAATGCCTCTTCAGAAAAGTACTGGCCAGTCCCGGACAAAGGTGTAAATTATTGTCTTACCGGCATCCATATTGGCAAATTCTAAGTATGAAACCATCCTGGCCACAAAGATGATCCAGACAAGTACAGGACACAGGGTCAGAAGGGCCTTTTTTCTTATGGGCTGATCACTGACAGCCACGCGCCATAAGATTAAAGTCATAACAATCAGTGTGAGGGCATATACAGCCCCTGATATGGCTGTATAGCTGAAATCAAACTTCCCATCCATGATTAGATAAAGCCAGACACAGGCAAAGGGAGAAAGGACTGAAAATAAAATTCCCCACTTTGCACCAAAGCTCAGGGCAAAACGGTAATAATCTCTTCCAAAGTCATCTCTGTTTCTTCTCAATAAAAGATAGACAAGGCTTAAGACTGCTGCCGCAGCAAGGGAAAGAAGGTAAATCTGGGATAGAATTGGTAGAAAAATAGAGTCAAGCTCTGGAATAACTTCCGGTATGACCATGAGTTCTCTGTAAAATGCCCATATCAGCAGGGCAAGAAGTATTTTGACTGCTATAACAGCCAGGACACCAGTAAAAGCATGAAGTGATTTTACACGGCGCATCCTATTCCACAGGAAAAAATAGGTACTGAATAATAAAATGGAAAGTATGCTCAGATACAGGCAGAAATCCCAGAAAATTTCATATTCAATCCAGAATCCTGTGATTTCAGGAAGGTAGAAGTCTGTGATATACCTTGAAGCAGTCCAGGCAGCAGTTATTGCCAGTCCAAGGGCATAAACAAACAATAAGCCAAGTCGCGCTGTCTGTTGGGCAAATTTATCAATAAAAATCCGTGCTCTGAGCATGCCTGTGATTTCAGTTATAAATGCCAGGGCAGGAATTGCAAAGCTGCATCCCAGGATCATTACTCCCAGGGCAATGAGCATGCCGTCATATATAGTATATTCCAAGTTAATATCTCCTTGAGATAAATTTAGTTTGAAAAAATGGCTGTCAAAAAATATTATAGTTTATGTGGTCCATCTGTAAACTCAAAATGATGCCTGAAAATGAAAATTCAGGCAAGAATGTAAATTATGGTTGACCTTGGGGCTGGTCAAAAGCGCACTCTGATTTTTTGCTTCTTGCACTTGAATTTTTAAAACATTATGTTTTATTAGATATTTTCAATAACCAGCAAAACCCAGCGAGGCTGAAAATGTATTTCAGACTGATAACTTTATTCTGTTGCCTGAGTATTCTTACAGGATGTGCTGCCCAGGTG
>PWPY01000183.1 GCA_003558575.1 Desulfonatronovibrio sp. | reverse complement strand
ATATGCCCGTCCCTGAGAGCGGATGCAGCAGGAGAATAGCCAAGAAACTGAGGACGAATATCATCCCAGATGCCAATATGCCTGAAAAACCTTTCAGCTGAAAGTGCCGCACCTGAACCGGCATTACCAACAGCAACTCTTTTGCCGACCAAGTCTTTGGCAGAGGTGATTTCATCTCTGGCCCGGACCACTAACTGTGCAGGAGCACCATAAAGGTAGCCCAGCATTCGGACATTCTCATACTTTCTGTCGTCATTGGGAAGCTCTCCCTGCCTGCCAAGAAAAGCATCTCCTGAATAAACAATACCGTAGTCAATCTGGCCTGAATTTAATCTTCTCAGATTCTCACCTGAACCTCCTGAACCTTCAGAAGACATTTCAAGATTGGGTACATGCCTGCCAAGATATATGGCCATGCCATTGGCAAAATAATTAAAAGTTCCTCCTGTAGGGCCGCCTCCAAAAGCTAAAAAAGCCCTTCTCTGAGCATCAGCCTTATCAAAAGTAAGACAAAAAGACAGAGCCAGAAATCCTGCCAACAGAAAGATTAAACTCCCCTTTTTCATAATGACCTCCTAAAGTCGTGTTAATAGAAACCGGACAGAATTGATTACTGCCCGATAATTTAAAGCCTTAAATTTCCATTTAAGTCAAGATTTTTTTCAAAGATAACCAGGAAATTCAATAATTGAGTATATTGTTTATATTGTTTTGAAAAGTTTTCAAGTTGTTATTTTTTTCACTTTTACTGCATAAAAAATTAATGCTGACTTTTGCGCTATACAGCAAAAAACCACTTCATATCCTTAAATTCATTTAATAAACTTATTAATATCTCAATAAAAAGACAAATTTATCCTGGTGAGTGGACGTATAAATCTGCTAAAGGGCATTTGGAGTATTTTAAAAAAAAGCCTTTCCACAACGGAGTTTCCGTATTTATGGAAAGGCTTTTAAAAATTCTAACTGATTTTCATCCGGAAAATCTTTCATTCCAGATGCTGAAGATGCTAAAAATGTCAATATATGAAATTAGTGCAACTGAAGCTACATGTCTTTTTTGACTTTGTTCATGAGTCTGAGCAACTGGTTGCAAAAGCCGGCCTCATTGTCATACCATACAATAAGTTTGACCATTGTTCCGCCCATGACTGCAGTAGATAAGCCATCTACCACTCCTCCATGGGTGCTTCCGTTATAATCGACGGAAACAAGAGGTTTGTCAGTATATCCCAATGAACCCTTCATTGCCCCTTGAGATGCTGCTTTCAAGACATCATTAACATCCTGAATCGTGGTTTTTTTATCTACCTCGGCCACAAGGTCCACAAGAGAGACATTGGGAGTTGGGACTCTAACAGCCATTCCATCCAACTTTCCTTCAAGTTCCGGTACGACCTGAGTAACAACCCTGGCAGCACCAGTAGTAGTAGGTATCATGGACATTCCAGCTGCCCGGGCCCTGCGGATATCCTTATGGGTTCCGTCAAGAATTCGCTGACTCATGGTGTAGGCATGAATTGTGGTCATAAGGCCGTGCTTAAAGCCAAAATTATCAAAGATAACCCGAGCTACAGGAGCTAAGCAGTTGGTGGTGCAGGAAGCGTTGGATATGATTTTGGCATCCGGGCTTAATGATGAGTCATTAACCCCCATAACTACAGTGGCGTCAAGATTTTTCCCAGGAGCGCTGACCAGTACTTTCTTAGCCCCGCAATCCAAATGTTTCTGGCAGCTTTCCCGGTCAGTAAATTTACCTGTAGTCTCAAGAACCATATCAACTCCAAGGTCGCCCCATGTCCACTCGCCAGGCCCATTCCTGGTCACACGAATCTGCTTTCCGTCGACTTCAAAACCCTGGTCAGTGGGATTAATTTCTTTGGAAAATGTTCCATGAACGGAATCAAACTGCAGAAGGTGAGCTAATTGCTCATTGTCAGCCCTGGCATTAACTGCCACTAACTCCAGGTCTGTGTTTCCAGCCAGAAGTCTGGCCATATACCTTCCAATCCTGCCGAAACCATTCATTCCTACCTTAACGGCCATATATATCTCCTATTTGATAATCTAATATACAGTCAAAAGTTATTTTTCAACACCACGATTTCATTTGGGGTTTTTTAAACAGCCTTCCTGATAAGGGTTTTTTCACACTGTTAAACCTTATTGGAAGAACCCAGAACTGTTTTAATTTTGTGCTGAACCATATCTTTTACTGCCTGTCTCGCCGGACCGAGATATTTTCTAGGATCAAACTCCTGCGGATTTTCTTTAAAGTACTTGCGGATTACCGCAGTCATGGCCAACCTTATATCTGTATCAATATTAATTTTACATACCCCGGACTTGGCAGCTTTACGCAGAAAATCTTCAGGTACGCCTTTGGCATCAGATACCTGTCCGCCATACTGATTGGCCATTTCCACAAATTCAGGCAACACTGAAGAAGCACCATGCAGTACAAGAGGATACCTGGGCAGCATTTCTGAGATGGTATCAAGACGTTCAAAATCAAGCTTTGGCTCTCCTTTGAACTTGTATGCACCATGGCTTGTTCCTATGGCTATTGCCAGAGAATCACAGCCAGTACGCTCCACGAACTCCACTGCTTCATGTGGCTCGGTATAGACATTTTCCTCTGAACTGACTTCATCTTCCACTCCGGCAAGTCGCCCAAGTTCAGCTTCCACCCAGACACCTTTGTCATGAGCATAATCAACAACTTTTTTTGTCAGGGCGATATTTTCTTCAAAAGGCAGATGAGAACCATCAATCATAACTGAAGTAAAGCCACCATCTATAACTTCCTTGCATATATCAAAATCCTGGCCATGATCCAGATGCAGAGCAATGGGCAGGTCTGATTCTTCAAGTGCAGCTTCCATGAGCTTGATTATATAATGCTGACCAGCATACTTCCTTGCTCCTGCAGATACCTGCAATATAAGTGGAGACTTCTCCTCTTCAGCAGCCTGGATAATCCCCTGGATTATCTCCATATTATTCACGTTAAATGCGCCAATGGCGTATTGACCCTGGTAAGCCTTATCAAACATCTCTTTTGGTGAAGTTAGGGGCATAATCAGACCTCCTCATGATTAACAATGTTT
>PWPY01000230.1 GCA_003558575.1 Desulfonatronovibrio sp. | reverse complement strand
GAAGTTATGCAGGTCATTGAGAGAAAGATAGATGCCAGGCTCAGTACTCCCTCAGGAGGTCTTGAAGGCGAAAAGTCCATGTGGGCAGAAAAAGCCGAGCAAAGCACCATTGAAAACACCAGGGAAGCTTTTCCAGGAGTTTATGTCTGCGGCATGTCTGCCAATGCCACTTTTGGATCATTTCGCATGGGTCCGATTTTTGGAGGAATGCTCATGTCTGGAAGAAAAGTTGCCACAAGCATCATTGAAAAATTGAACTGAAAACAACCAAAAAGTTATCATACCCCTTGTTATTGCGAAAAGGCCTGTTTACTGTCTGTATTCATAAAAAATACAGCAGTGGATGGGCCTTTCATTTTTACCCGAGTCTTGACTATGAACTATTGTGACTTAGTTTAAATGCTCAGAACAGAAGTTGCTAATTGATGTTTTTATCATCTGGCTACAAGGGTTATTGTAACAGCCAGTTAAGCAGATTATTATGAATGTAAGTATTGACAGAAAAAAAAATTTAAGGGGGATCATTTTTTATGGAATATAAGGATTATTATAAAATCCTGGGGGTTGATAAAAAAGCATCCAAGGAAGAAATGGCCAAAGCTTTCAAGAAGCTGGCCAAAAAATATCATCCAGATCTTAATCCCAATGATCCCAAGGCTGAGGATAAATTTAAGGAAATTAACGAGGCCTATGAGGTGCTAAAAGATCCGGAGAAAAGAAAACTTTACGATTCACTTGGCCCCAACTGGCAACACGGCCAGAATTTTCAGCCACCTCCAGGACATGAAAATGTTCATTTTAACTTCCAGGGGGATCCCCGGGGCGGTGGCTTTGATTTTAGTGATTTTTTTGAAACCGTATTTGGTGGTGGATTTGGCCAGGGAGGTCAGGGATTTCAAAGATCATCCAGGGGGTTTCAGGGAGATCCATTTTCAGGAGGCGGTTTTTCCCGTAAGGGTCAGGACGCAGAGGCAACTCTGGAACTGACTCTTGGAGAAGCATACAAAGGCGGATCAAAAAGTATCACCCTTCAGGAACAGGTGATTGGCCCAGATGGCAGACCTACAGTTCAGAACAAGACATATAATGTGAATATTCCAGCAGGAATTAAGGAAGGCAGTAAGATCAGGCTTAGTGTGCAGGGTTCGCCCGGTATGGGTTCTGGACAGTGAGGAGATCTTTATCTGAGAGTTAATATTCTCTCTGACCCTTATTTCAAAGTAGATGGCAACAATATTATTTATGATCTTTTTTTGGCTCCATGGGAAGCAGCCCTGGGTGGTAAGTTCAGGGTGCCAACCCTTGATGGTGATATTGAGATGAATATTCCACAGGGAATAAGCAGTGGTCAGAAGCTCAGGATTAAAGGAAAAGGAATGGGACGCGGAGCGTCAAAGGGAGACCAGATGGTGAGAATCCTGATAAAGATGCCCAAGGAATTGTCTTCCAAAGAAAAAGAGTTATGGGAAGAGCTATCCAAAGTCTCTGATTTTAAACCAAGGGCATAGTCGCGGATTTCCAGGGATACCAATATTTGGAGGAACATATGCAGGATTATGGAATACAGAAGAAGTCAGACTCATCCTTAATAAAATCAAATTTGATCCACTGGTCTCTTTTTGTCCAGAAGACAGGTGTTTCCCCACAGAGCTTGTCAGAACTTGTGGAAATGGGCTGGGTGGAAACAGTAAATATATCTGACGAAAGTTATCATTTCCCAGAGAGGGAAATTTTCAGGGTACAGAAGCTCATGAGAATATGCAGGGATTTTGAAATTCCAACCATTGGAGGAATCATTATTGTGGATCTATTGGAGAGAATTGAGTCCATGGAAAAAGAAATTTCTCAGTTAAGAAGCCTCATCTGATAGTGAGTAATTATCTGTTATGAAATTTTTAAGGTATTGTAATTATTTGTTTTTTGCGGAAGATAGCCTGCAGAAAAAACGTATAGAAAAAGTCAGTAACACTGTAACTACTCAGCAAGACCGAATAAGATGATCTGGACCCCGGATCTGGTCCGGGATGACGGTTAAAGCAGGCCGATACCTTTTTCCGTCATTCCGGCGAAAGCCGGAATCCAGTGCATTTGTATAGCCAGATGCCGAATGTGGTGAACGGTTAACAAAAATATATGAAAAGGACAGTAAGCAGAAAACACTCTGTTCTGATAGGAGGAAAATATGGATCTAAATAAATTTACACAGAAATCTCAGGAAGCCATTTCCCTGGCCCAGGAAACTGCTATCCGCCTGGGCCACCAGCAGGTGGAAGTAGAGCATTTGTTTAAAGGGATAATGGAACAGAAAAACGGATTAGCTCCCAGGGTTCTAAAGCACGCAGGATATGATCCTGAAGCTGTGACCAAAAATATTGATGAAAAGCTTGCCACTATTCCAAGGGTCAGTGGCCCTGGAACTCAGCCTGGTCAGATTTATATTACCCAGCGTCTCAACTCCTTGTTTGTTAAAGCCCAGGATCTGGCTAAAAATATGCAGGATGAGTATGTAAGTGTGGAACATATTCTTCTGTCACTCCTTGATGAATCACCATCTTCTGGTACAGGAAAGGTTGTTCATGAATTTAAGCTTGATAAAAATCGAATCCTTTCTTCTTTGAATGAAGTCAGGGGAAACCAGAGGGTGACTTCTGCCAATCCCGAAGAAACTTATGATGCTCTGAAAAAATATGGCAGGGATCTGGTTGAAGAGGCCAGTAACGGGAAACTTGACCCAGTTATAGGAAGAGATGGTGAGATCAGACGTTGCGTAAGAATTCTTTCCAGACGGACCAAAAATAACCCCGTGCTTATTGGTGAAGCAGGAGTTGGTAAAACCGCAATTGCCGAAGGACTTGCCCAGAGAATCCTGAATAAGGATGTGCCTGAAGGTCTAAAGGATAAAACAATTTTTGCCCTTGATATGGGCGCACTTATTGCCGGAGCAAAATATAGAGGAGAGTTTGAAGAAAGGCTCAAAGCCGTACTCAAGGAAATTCAGAAATCTGATGGCCGTATTCTCTTATTTATTGATGAAATCCATACTATTGTCGGGGCTGGAAAAGCAGAGGGAGCAATGGATGCAGGTAATTTACTCAAGCCCATGCTGGCCAGAGGCGAACT
>PWPY01000118.1 GCA_003558575.1 Desulfonatronovibrio sp. | reverse complement strand
TTTACGTTTTGCCTGACTTTTTCGGTCTCCGGCATGACTATAAAAAGTTCGAGTTGGTGCAAATTCGCCCAACTTGTGGCCTACCATATTTTCTGTTGCAAATACAGGAATAAACTTACGGCCATTGTGTACAGCAAAAGTTAGACCCACCATCTCAGGTATAATAGTTGAGCGCCTTGACCAAGTCTTTATAACTTTTCGGCTTTTATTATCACTGGCAACTTGAACTTTTTTAAGAAGATGGTCATCCACAAAAGGACCCTTTTTAACTGATCTGGGCATGAGTTCTCCTGACTACTTTGTTCTTTTCTTAATTATTAAACGATTAGAAGCCTTAGTGCGGCTTCTGGTCTTATAACCCTTGGTAGGCCATCCCCAGGGTGAACAGGGATGTCTTCCGCCCGAACTTTTACCCTCACCGCCACCTAAGGGGTGGTCAATGGGATTCATGGCTACACCTCGAACTTTGGGACGACGCCCCAGCCAACGGTTTCGACCTGCTTTACCAAGAGAAATGTTTTCATGGTCAACATTACCAACCTGGCCTATGGAAGCAATATTATTAGCAAGAACATTACGCACTTCACCAGAAGGAAGCTTAACAAGTGCATACTTGCCTTCTTTGGCAACCAATTGAGCATAAGTACCAGCAGACCTTGCCATCTGACCGCCTCTACCTGGAGTAAGCTCAATATTATGTATAACGGTTCCCACAGGAATTTTCCTCAAAGGAAGGGCGTTTCCTGGCTGTATATCGACTTTTTCACCAGCTTGAACTGTTGATCCGACCTTAAGTCCAACAGGTGCCAGAATGTATCTTTTCTCACCATCTAAGTATGATAGCAAGGCAATGCGTGCACTTCTATTGGGATCGTATTCTATGGAAACAACCTTTGCTGGCACATCATACTTATTTCTTTTAAAATCAATAATTCTATACCTGCGCTTGCTGCCGCCTCCTCTACGCCTGGATGTTATCCTTCCGTAGGAGTTCCTTCCGCTTTTTTTGGATAGTCCTCTGGTTAAGGACTTTTCAGGTTCTACTCGGGTTATCTCTGTAAATTCAGATACCGTTTGAAACCTTCTTCCGGGTGATGTAGGCTTTAATTTTTTAATAGCCATATTTATACCCCTTCAAAAAATTCTATTTTTTCGCCAGCAGCAAGTGAAACATATGCTTTTTTCATTCCAGACTCTTTTCCTGCTGATCTTCCAAATTTGGTTCTTTGCACTGGTTTGCGTTTGACGATGTTCACACCGTCAACCTTAACATTAAAAAGAGACTCAACAGCATCCCTGACCTGAAACTTATTTGCATTAGGATGTACAGCAAAAATTACCTTGTTTTGAACTTCTTTTAGTAAAGTAGACTTTTCAGAAACAAGCGGTTTTATAAGTATCTGAGTCATGTGCATTTTAACTTAACCTTTCCTGCAGTGCATCCACTGCCTGTTTATCCAGTACAAGTTCGTTGTGCCTAAGAATATCGTAAACATTAATGGAGTCTTGGGTCACGACCTGTGTATTGCGAACATTTCTTGCCGAAAGCTCAAGATTGTTATACTTTTTGGCTGTAACAATCAAGGGTTTTTTTAAGCCTAATTTACCTTTTACACTTTCAAATGACTTGGTTTTGATTTCAGGTAAGTCAAGGTCATCAACAACCATAAGCTTATTTTGAGCCATTCTCGAACTTAGAGCCATTTTTAAAGCTAAACGTCTTACTTTTTTGTTCAACTTGAAGGAGAAATCCCTTGGCTGAGGACCGTGAGTAATGGCACCTCCTCTCCACAATGGAGATCGTCCTGATCCTGCTCTTGCTCTGCCTGTTCCTTTTTGTCTCCAGGGCTTTCTACCGCCTCCGGTAATTTTAGCTCTGTTTTTAACCTCAGCTGATCCGGATCTGATAGCAGCAAGATGCGATCGTACTGCGAGATGCATCAACTCTGGCTTTACGCCTACTGAAAACACATCTTCAGAAAGTTCAATCTGGCCAACTTCCTGATTATCTTTGGATAATACCTTAGCATTTATCATAATTAATCACCTTAACTTTTCTTGCGAAGAACAACTATCCCGTTAGCAGGCCCTGGTACTTGTCCCTTTACTAATATTACATTATCACTTGGTCTAACAGCTAATATTTCAACATTGGTAAGAGTTACTTTTTCGTTACCCATCTGACCAGGCATCTTTTTGCCTTTAAATACTTTTCCCGGGTAAGCACACTGACCAATGGCGCCTGTGGACCTATGAACTTTTTCATGGCCGTGAGAATTGGGAAGACCTGCAAAGTTCCATCTTTTCATGGCTCCTGCAAAGCCTTTTCCTTTGGAAGTTGCTGTAAGTCTAATCCTGTCGCCCGGCTTGAACATCTCAGTCGTTAGTTCCTGACCTGTTTCGAATTCATCTGCATTATCAAGAGCAAATTCACGCAAAACTTTAAAATAGCCTTTATCCTGTTTAGCCTGATGTCCCTGTTGAGGTTTGCTCAGCTTGTGGCCGGGTGTTTCAACATAACGAAGTTGAATGGCATTATATCCATCTTTATCCAGAGTTTTCTTCTGAACAATCGGACATGGTCCTGCCTGTATTACAGTTACGGGAACCTTTATTCCGTTATCTGAAAACAGACTGGTCATTCCTAATTTTTTTCCAATAAGTCCTACTGTGCGTTTCATTGCTTCCTCATCTATAGCTTGATTTCTACATCAACGCCAGCTGGCAGATTAAGCTTACCAAGGGCGTCAACAGTCTGTTGAGTAGGTTCCATAATATCCAGCAGTCTTTTATGTACTCTCATTTCAAACTGTTCTCTGGATTTCTTGTCTACATGAACGGATTTGTTCACAGTGTACTTGTGGATTCGTGTGGGTAGTGGAATTGGCCCTGCTATTCCTGCGCCTGTATTCTTGGCAGAGTCAACAATTTCGGCTACTGCTTTGTCCAAAATCCGATAGTCGTAAGCACGCAGTTTAATCCTGATTCTTTCACTGTTCATTGTTACCATTGTTTACTCCGTAATCTCTGAGACAACGCCGGCGCCAACTGTACGGCCACCTTCGCGGATTGCAAACCGCAGACCTGGCTCCATGGCTATTGGGGCAATCATCTCAACATCAAATGTGGTATT
>PWPY01000041.1 GCA_003558575.1 Desulfonatronovibrio sp. | reverse complement strand
TTGCTTTCAGGCGTGGTGTTTCTGTTAGTCATGCTTCCCTTTACATTCATCCAGTTTTTTTATGCACCATGGCTTGAAGCTCAGAACAAGGCCAGGGCGCCCAAAGAGCTGCCTTCCAGCACAGAAGGCCATGTACTTTTATGTAACATGGATCCCCTGTCAGCAGCCCTTATTGATAAGTTAAGACAGTACAATTATCCTTACGCCATAATTACGTCTGACCAGCCCAGAGCTCTGGAGCTTTATGATCATGGGTACAAAATAGTACTGGGTGACCTGGATGATATTGAAACATATCGCAAAGCCAGAGCAGACAAGGCAGCACTTGTTTTTTTCAATAGTGATGATCAGACCAACACCAATGCCACTTTTACTTTGAGAGAACTGACAAAAGACGTGGAAATTGTTACGTCTGCCGAGATGAAGGAATCCGTGGACATCTTAGAACTCGCCGGAAGCAGCCAGGTTTACCAGTTCCCCAGGATGCTGGGCCGGGCCCTGGCCAGGCGGGTTCTCGGAGTGAGCATGCACGCCAATATAATTGGCAGGTTTAATGACTTGCTCATTGCAGAAGCCCCGGCCATGCGTACTCCCCTTGAAGGCAAGACCCTTATTCAAAGCAAGCTCAGGGAAGCCACCGGAGTAAATGTGGTGGGCATGTGGGAGCGAGGCAAATTCATTGCTGCTCTTCCAGATACCGAAATTACTTCAGACTCTGTTCTTGTTTTGGCAGGTTCGGAAAAACAGCTTGAAAAATATGATGATATCTATGGTATCTACAACCTGTCTTTTGCCCCGGTCCTTATCCTCGGAGGAGGACGGGTTGGCAGGGCTGCAGCAGAAGCCTTGGATGAAAATGAGGTTGAGTACAGAATAGTGGAAAAAAGCGCCCGCATTGTTGGCAAAAAGGAAAAATATATTCTGGGAAATGCCGCTGATCTTTATATTCTTAAAAAGGCCGGCATTGATAAGGCACCATCAGTGATTATTACCACCAATAATGATGATCTTAATATTTATCTGACTATCTACTGCCGCAAGCTCAGGCCGGAAATTCAGATCATTACCAGGGCTACGAGGGAAAGGAGTATTTCAAAGCTGCACCATGCCGGAGCAGATCTGGTCATGTCTTATGCGTCCATGGGGGCCAATACCATTATCAACTACCTTAAAGGCGATAATGTACTCATGGTTGCTGAAGGCCTGGACGTTTTTAAAGAAAAACTTCCAGATTCTTTGGAAGGAAAAACTCTGGCAGAAAGTGAAATCAGAAAAAAAACAGGATGCAGTGTTATTGCCATAGAGTCAAACGGGGAAACCAGGATCAATCCTGTACCTGACACAGTACTTGCCAAGGATGATGAATTAATATTAATAGGTACCACTGATGCTGAGGCTAAATTCTTGAGTAACTTTGTCAAAAAATAAAGCAAGTGTTCACCATAATATTCACTTGATAAAGAGGTTCGGGAAGTTCTGAAAACCGGGCGTAAACTGTCTGAGCGAATTAGAGAGCGTTAATCAAAATCGTAAAAAGACCGAGTCAACATAGAAAAACGTATTCTCAGATTTTATCCCCTAAGATATCAGGGCAAAGATTTTGATTTACGCTCTCTTATGAGTGAGTTTTTACGACCCTGTTTGCCGAATCTCCCGAACATGAAACATATTCATCAAAACTGGTGAATAATTGCAAAATAAATTCTATGCATAAGCAATTCAAAGAAGGAATACATGAAGTAGTCATGGCTGTGGTTCCTATAACCATCGTGGTTATACTGCTTCAGGTCTTCCTGATCCACATGCCCTGGGAGCTTTTTTCCAGATTCCTCATCGGCGTGGCCATGGTCATGACCGGTTTGCTTCTTTTTCTCCAGGGGGTAAAGATTGGGCTTCTGCCTATGGGCGAGGCCATCGGAGCAGAACTGCCCAAAAGAGGCTCCATGTTTTTTCTTTTGTTTTTTGCCTTTGTTCTCGGGTTTATGGTTACCCTGGCTGAGCCTGATGTCTGGGTGCTGGTGGGTTTTGTGGATTCTGTTTCTGAGGGACTGGTCAATCGCTACATACTTGTAGCTTCTGTTGCCTTAGGAGTAGGCATATTTGTTACCCTGGCCATGCTCAGGACAGTACTTAACATACCCATTGCCTACCTCCTTACTGCTGGCTACATTACCATTCTGGTGCTCTCTTTCTTCACTCCACCAGACTTTGTGCCCATATCTTTTGATGCTGGCGGAGTAACCACCGGCCCTGTTACAGTACCATTTATTCTGGCACTGGGCCTGGGCGTTGCAGCAGTACTTGGTGGTCGCTCATCCATTAATGACGGCTTTGGCCTCATTGGCCTTGCATCCATCGGACCCGTACTGGGAGTAATGATCCTTGGGATAATTTATTCATGAACATTATACTTGACTTTTTAGATTTCAGGCATGTTCTCAGCGAGGTTCTCATTGCCATTGGCCCCCTTGTATTTTTCTTCCTTTTCTTCCAGATGGTCTATCTTAAGCTTGCCAGAGAATATGTAGTCAACCTTTTCAAAGGTGTTGTCCTCACCATAGCTGGCTTATGTCTGTTCCTTCAAGGTGTTCACATGGGCTTTATGCCTGTAGGCACAGAAATGGGAGAAATCATGAATTCCTTTGAGAGAATATGGTTTATTATTCCCATTGGTTTTGTACTTGGAGTAGTGGCTACCTTTGCTGAACCAGCTGTACAAATCCTGTGTGTAAGTGTTGAAAAGGCCTCATCTGGATCCATTGGAGTCAACTTTCTATTAACCATTCTTTCCATTGGAGTAGGTGTTTTTATTGCTCTCGGCATGGCAAAGATAATCTATGGTATTCCAATATATTACATAATTATTCCTGGCTATTTAGTAGCTCTTATTCTTATGAAATTCTGTGAGCAGTCTTTCATCTCCATTGCCTTTGATGCGGGGGGGGTGGCCACTGGACCCATGACTGTCACTTTTGTCATGGCCATTGCCCTGGGGCTTGCTGAAGCCATGGATGGAAGAAGTGCTGTCCAGGACGGCTTCGGCCTTATTGCCCTTGTAGCTATGGCTCCGATACTGTCCGTAATGATGGTGGGAGCTGTTATGAACTTTATCCAAAGGAGATCTTAAATGAACCCT
>PWPY01000107.1 GCA_003558575.1 Desulfonatronovibrio sp. | reverse complement strand
TGCCTGTCAGCCATTCCAGCCAGTCTTTCTCCTTCTATAACCTGGATGTAGAGGGCTCTGCCCCAAAGGCCAGTCCATGCCAAGACAAAAAGACTAAGAATAAGAATAATCTTAACCTTAGACATGTCCTTCTGCTTTCTGGCTGAAACCCTCTTTGTCATTTTCATTGATTCCTGATTTTTCTGATTTGACTTTCCTCTGGACTGAATAAGCCCCTATCTTCTCCAATCTCTTTAAGCCTGTACGGTGAAAGAAGATTATTTTTCTCTATGGTCAGTTTGGTCCTTAACTCCTGATTTTCCCTGAATTCATTCTGGAGCCTCTGCATCTTGTATGAAAGATCAACTCTTTCTATATTGACCCAGACCCTGGTTAGACACACCACAAAGGTGAAAAAAAGAACAATGGCCAGCTTGGTCCAGATTTTTGAGTTGGTTTTATTGCCCACAATTTTTACTAAGCGGTTTTTTCTGATGCCCGAAGCTTGGCGCTTCTGCTTCTGGGGTTATCAGTCAGCTCATCGTCTTTGGGAATCAATGGCTTTTTAGTTAATATCTTGAGTTTCTGTTTATGCTCGCATTGACATATTGGATAACCTGGCGGACAGACACACTCCTTGGCTTCATGTCTGAAAAAATGTTTAACAATTCTATCCTCTAAGGAATGAAAGGAAATTACCACAATCCTGGCCCCGGGACTCATAAAATCTACTATCTGTTTCAAGAAATCTTCAAGGCTGTCCAGCTCTCTGTTAACCGCTATTCTAAGGGCCTGAAAGGTCTTGGTAGCCGGATGATTTTTCGCCATGGCCCTTCTCCTGGCTGGATAGGCATTCTCAACTATCTGCGCCAGTTCAAGAGTAGTCTCGATCTTTTTTTTATCTCTAACCTCTATGATTGCCCTGGCGATTCTACCTGCCATAGGTTCCTCTCCATACCGGCCAATAACTTTCTTAAGATCGTACAGGGATATTCTCTCCAACAGCCTTGATGCCGGTTCAAAACCTGCAGCCAGCCCCATGCGCATGTCAAGGGGACCGTCCTTGATAAAACTGAAGCCTTTTTCAGCCACATCCAACTGAAGGGACGAAACTCCAAGATCTAAAACAACTCCATCAAGCCTATCCCAGCCAAGCTCTTCAAGATATGAGCTGAAACTATCAAATGAATCATTAAATAAATTTATCCTGTCTTTAAATTGCGACAAATTCTGAGCAGCGTACCCAAGGGCATCATCATCAAGATCCATCCCCATAAGATAGCAGTCTCCATCACAGGCCTTTAATATTTCAAGGCTATGTCCGCCAAGACCCAGAGTTCCATCAAGGTACTTTCCCCCGGACACAGGCCTAATGAACTGGATAACCTCCCTGGACATAACTGACTTGTGCATGCTCATATCAAAACCTGAGCTCAAATCCGTTTTCAGATAAAGAGTCCATCACCCCATCAAAATCCTGCTCCATTTTCTTGCGCTGTTCTTCAAACCTGCCCTGATCCCAGATTTCAAATTTCCTTCCCACTCCGGCCAGAATTACTTCCTTGGTAATCCCGGCATAAGAACGAAGATAAGGTGGAACAAGAATTCTCCCCTGTTTATCCAGACTCACCTGGGTTGCACCGGATATAAAGAATCTGTGAAAATCTCTGAATTTTCTGTTGGCCATATTCAGCTTATTAAAACTCTGTTCAATCATCTCCCATTCAGGTAAAGGATACGCAACAACACAATCATCAAAGTTAGTGATCATTACCTCTCCCTGAGGAGATTTTTCCATGATCACTTCCCTGAAATCAGGCGGCAGCATTAGCCTCCCTTTGGGATCTATACTTCTTTGACTGTGTCCTCTAAACATTTTTCCCATCCACTGTTTACCACTTTTTACCACCTGATTTCACTTTAGGCAAGAAAAAGTCAAGGGAAAATATTCTAATTATGCAAAAAAGGATTGATTTTTATCTAAAGCTAAGCAACCATATAAAAAATTTAATAAATTTATATCCTCATAAATCTTAATCTTTTCTCGTGGAAACTATATGCACACCAAAATTATCGCCACTATAGGTCCTGCCTGCCGTGATGAACAGACCATCAAAAAATTTGTCTCAATGGGCGTCAGAATTTTCAGACTGAACTTTTCTCACGGTTCAGCAGAAGAATTCATTGAAATCATTAACAGGATCAGAAGTATTGAAAAAGAGTTTCACATCAGCCTGACCATCCTTCAAGATCTTTCAGGCCCAAAAATCAGGGCTGGAGATCTTGAAAAATCTCCCATGAACATTAATTCAGGAGATGAAGTCTGCATGGGTCCTTCGGATTTTTCCAATGAATGCCCTTTGTATATACCCTTTGACCATCAGCAGATCCTGGCTGACCTCAAGGTGGGAGATATTGTAAAAGTCAGTGATGGAGGACTGAAATTTGAAGTGATAGCCATTGAAGAGCAGATGGTCAGACTATTGTCAGCTGATGCAGGCATTATCACTTCCCGGAAAGGGGTTTCTTTTCCAGGAATAAAAACCTCCATTTCAGCCTTGACTGCCAAAGACAAAACAGATCTGGTCGATGGGCTGAGCCTTGGTATTGATGCTGTGGCATTATCGTTTGTGCAGGGACCAGAGGATATTGCAGAAGCTAAAGATATAATTGAGGAAAATGGCAGATGGGTTCCAGTGGTTGCCAAACTGGAGCGTGAAATTGCACTGAAGCGCTTGGAAGAAATAATCGATATCGCTGACGTTATAATGGTGGCCAGAGGTGATCTTGGCCTGGAATGCCCTCTGCCTTCTTTGCCTACACTTCAAAAAAGAATAATCACTGCATGTAATCATGCATCCAAACCTGTTATCGTCGCCACTCAGATGCTTCTGTCCATGGTCCAGAATCCCATGCCCACCAGAGCTGAAACTACTGATGTTGCCAACGCAGTTTTAGACGGGGCAGATTGCCTGATGCTTTCCGAAGAAACAGCCATTGGCAAAGATCCCGTTGAAAGCGTCAGCTATATGAAAGAAATTTCCACGGAAGCAGAAAATTTATTTTTCGAAAGAGGACAAAGCCCTGTGGAGCCTGTAAAAGATGGAGGTGAAAGCTTCTTAGCTTATGCAGCCTGTCTCATGGCTGACAAAGTCAAGGCAAAAGCTCTG
>PWPY01000266.1 GCA_003558575.1 Desulfonatronovibrio sp. | reverse complement strand
CAACATATGGATATTCCAGCATCCAGGAACTGAACTCCCAAGAATTCTGGACTGATTCTCCATATTCTTTTGAAGAAGCCCACGCTATGATGCAAAAGGCAGTCACTGAAGGACCACAACAGTTTGAATGGCTTAACCGCAAAAAAAATGGGGACTTAATATGGGAATATGTAAGACTGAACAGCATTACCATTAACGGGACAGAGAGAATCCTTGCAACCTGCGCAGATATAACCCACCGCAAAAAGGCTGAAAATGAAATCAAACTGATTAACCAGAAACTTGAACAGGCCAATAACCAGAAAGACAAACTGCTCTCAATCATTGCCCACGACCTCAAGTCCCCTATGGCAGGTGTTTTCAGTATCTCCAAACTCCTTGCCAGCGATATCCAGTCACTGTCTCAGAAAGAAATAGAACTTATATCTAATGAAATTCATAAGAGCATGAAAAATTCCATGATCCTCCTTGATGATTTGATGCACTGGGCACAAATGAGCAGCGGAGGCATTGAATTCTCACCTGAAAGAATCGACCTTCATCAATTAGCAGAGACCACCCTCCAGACTGCCATGGACATGGCCCAGAGGAAAAACATTTCTATCCGATCTGAAGTACCTGAAGGATTAAATATTGTTGCTGACAAATCAATGATAAACACGGTCATACGCAACCTTATTTTCAATGCCGTAAAATTTACTAATAAAGATGGTAATATCTTTATCAAGGGAAGAAATGCAGACTCCGTCGTTGAAATCTGTATCCAGGATGACGGCATAGGTATGAGTGAAAAAGTCTTATCTTCCATATTCACCCTTGACAAAGACAAAAGACAACTCGGAACTGAGGGTGAAAAAGGCACAGGACTTGGCCTTATTCTGTGCAAAGGTTTTGTGGAAAAGCATGGCGGAAAACTCTGGATGGAAAGTGCGCCTGAAAGGGGCACAAAAGTATCTTTTACGTTGCCGATAGAACCGCATTAATATGAATATTATTTCCCTGATGATAAATCCGGGCATCATGCATATCCTGGCATACCTCCTGGAAAAAAGAGGTGATAATTTTCTGCGTACCTGATAAGCATAGCTTACTTTCCCCTTTTGCTTCAACTCTGGAAGCTATTCACTACATACGTAATGGCTATTCAAGTTTTGCCACCTCCCAAAATTTTCCTCTGAAAATTACTCGACTTTCAAATCAATAAAGCATATAGTTAAAAGTTATCCAAGCTATGGTAACAACACACTTTTATGAATTTTAAGGTCCTGCTTTCTGAACCTGCAGCCCAGACGACTATATGTCGCTAACATAGTGAACAGATACAAAACTACTGGAGAAAAAAGTGACTGATTCTCGACAGGCTATTCTCTTTCCCGGCCAGGGTTCCCAGGAAAAAAACATGGGCCGGGAGTTAGCCGAAAAAGACAGACAATTTATGGATCTCTGGAAAAAAGCTGAAAAAATCAGCTCTTATCCTTTGAGAGAAATATTCTGGGACGGTAACGACCAGGACATGTCCAAAACTGAATTTCTGCAACCGGCCCTGACTGTGGTCAATCTCAACCTGTGGAGATTTCTTGAACACAGGCTCAAACCTGAATTCATGACCGGGCACAGCTTAGGTGAATTCAGTGCTTTATGTGCTGCAAAAGTTATTAGCACTAAGCAGGCTATAGAACTGGTTTCATTGCGGGGCAGACTTATGGCGGAATCAGGAAAAGATTCCCAGGGGGCCATGGCAGCCATACTCAAGGTCAAGCAGTCAGATGTGGAAGAAATAACAAGAGAGGTCTCTCTTAAAACTGACCAGATATTGATTGTAGCCAATTATAACACCCCTAAGCAATTCGTAGTCAGTGGCAACGTGGAGGCAATAGAAGCTTTGGAGGCTTTGGTCAAAGAAGCCAGGGGAAGACTTGTCAAACTGCCTGTAAGTGGGGCTTTCCACAGTCCTTTAATGAATGAGGCTGCCAGAGAACTTTCCAAACTGATGGACAAAGTTGAGTGGAAAACACCCTTTTGCCGGCTTTTTTTCAACTCCACAACAAAAGCTGAACATGACCCTGAAAAAATCAAAAAGATCATGCAGAAACAGATGATCTCTCCTGTTTATTTTTTTCAGATTGTTCAAGATATGTATCAGCAGGGTGCGACAACCTTTGTGGAAATTGGCCCCAAAGGAGTGCTTTCCAGAATGATCCCCCAGATACTGGGACCAGATAAAGTCCGGGAGATAAATATAGGCTCATCTGAGGAAGATCATAAGCTTGCAGATGCTTAATTTGAAACTGAAACACCCCTATGCGGATTAAAACTAATGAACGCCAAAAAATATATTGAAGAAAAAATCTCTGCCAGTCTAAGTGAAATAGATCTTAACTGGCCTGATAAAGCAACTATAGAGCCCCCAAGGGATAAAAAATTTGGTGATCTGGCCTGCAACGTGGCCATGATGCTCAGCAAACAAGCCAGGCAGAACCCTAGACAGCTCGCTGAAACCATAAAAAAACTTGTCCTGGAAAAAAGCGAATCTTTGGAAAAGATTGATATTGCCGGGCCAGGTTTCATGAATTTCACCTTTAAGCCTGAATTCTGGGCAGACACTCTTAAAACTGTCCATCAGAAAAAGGATTCTTTTGGCTCATCATCTTTCGGTTCAGGACAAAAAGTACAGGTAGAATATGTATCTGCCAACCCTACTGGACCACTGCATATAGGACATGGACGAGGGGCAGCGGCTGGCGACTCTTTGACCAGAATAATGCGCTTTGCCGGATATGATGTTTCAACAGAATATTATCTTAATGATGCCGGCAGGCAGATGAATGTTTTAGGCCAGTCTACCTGGATCAGATACCAGAATTTATGCGGAATTGATGCTGCCCTTGAAGAAGACCATTACCAGGGAGATTATCTCTCAGAAATAGCAGCAGAAATCTTTTCTGAGCATCAAGATCAACTTTTGAAAATTGATCAGGACCAGGCTGTTTTGACTTGTCAGAAATACGCCATGGACAATATTCTTCAGGGAATAAAAAATGATCTCAATGAGTTTCGAGTTGAACATCAGATATGGTTTTCAGAAAACAGCCTTATCATAGATAAAAAAGTCGAGGACACCTTAAGCTGGCTTCTGGAAAAAGCCCTTGCCT
>PWPY01000342.1 GCA_003558575.1 Desulfonatronovibrio sp. | reverse complement strand
CAACACTGAGCCCCTTAATCTGGGCCCAGGCTGCCAGGGCAGGCGGATCAAGGGCTTTACTGGTGGCTCTGGAAAACCGGGAATGTATATGCAGATCAGCTAAGAAAACATCCATTTCAAGACCTGTTGGCGCAGTCAGAAGGATCTCCCTGCAGTTTTTTCAAGGCATGCTCCAAAGCCGGAAGAACGACCTCAAGGTTCTCCCTGACTCCTTTGGGGCTTCCTGGAAGGTTGATGATTATGCTCTGATTTAAAGTTCCGGCAACTGCCCTGGATATCATGGCGTGAGGTGTTTTGGTAAGGGAAGAGACAGTCATGGCCTGTTCGAAGCCATGCAAACGTTTATCAATAACGGAGGAAACAACTTCCGGGGTAATGTCCCTTGGTCCAAGGCCAGTCCCGCCAGTTGTAATTATGAAATCAAACCCTGCCCCACAGGCCAGGTGCATCACAAGGGACTTTAGAAGCACCTGGTCATCAGGAATAATAAAACCCCGGGCAAGACAAAGCTCAAATTTGTCACTCAATAGTTCCTCAATAAGAGGGCCACTTTCGTCTTTTCTCTGTTTTTTTGATCCCTTATCACTTAGAGTTATCCAGCTTAATGAAAAACCTTTTTTGGAAAAAGAAAGATCAAGAGGACTTTTAACTGTAAAATCATCCAAGGCTTTGAGTTTGATGAACAGGCTGCCCGCATCTTCTGATTCTGCCATCCAGACTTTATCTAAGATTTGAAATCTCTGCTTCTCATCTGTTAGAAATCCACCGGCCCGCAGAGTGGTCAAATTGTGATACTCAGCAAAGTATCCCGGGGTCTGGTCTTCACTATCAGCTGGTCCCAGCAAATAATTATTTCCTGACTTAAAAACCTGCTCACCTGAAATTCTGACATCTGCCACTACAAATTCCCTCCTGATTTAACCTCCAAGATAAGCCTTACGCACCTGGGGATTTTTTAAGAGCTTGTCAGAACTTTCTTCCAGAACGATCTTGCCAACTTCCATAACATAACCCCGATTGGCCAGCTTAAGGGCTGCCCTGGCGTTCTGCTCAACCAGAAGCACTGTAACTCCGGTTTCATTGATTTCTTTGATAGTGGCAAAAATGGACTTAACCAGTATAGGAGCAAGACCAAGACTGGGTTCGTCCAAAAGAAGTATTTTGGGACTGGCCATAAGACCCCGGGCTATGGCCAGCATTTGCTGCTCCCCTCCGGAAAGAGTCCCGGCCAACTGCTCCCTTCGTTCCTTAAGCCTTGGAAACAGTTCAAAGACCCATTCCATGGTCTTGTTGATCTTGTCTTTATCACTGAGGGTAAAAGCACCAAGATTCAGATTTTCCTGGACAGTAAGGGTGGCAAAAACCCTTCTCCCTTCAGGAACCTGAGCAATTCCCAATTTGACGACCTCATGCCCCTGCATAACGCTTATTTCAGTATCTTTATAAAAAATTTGACCTTCTCTGGGACTGACCAAACCACTTATGGTCATGAGAGTAGTAGATTTACCAGCCCCGTTGGCCCCGAGAATGGTTACTATCTCCCCTTCTTCCACCTGCAGATTAATGCCGTGAAGGGCTTCAACATTACCATAGTTTACATAAAGGTCGTTTACACTAAGCAGCATGTCTATTCCTCATCCTCGTCATCAATTCCAAGGTAGGCTTCAATAACCCGTTTATTCTGAGTAATTTCTTCAGGTGTGCCTTGAGCAATCTTTGCTCCGTACTCCAGAACAACTATATCTTCGCAGATACGCATAACCAGATTCATGTCATGCTCAATAAGAAGCACTGTCAGACCTCTGTCCTGCATTTTTTCTATGAGCCCCACAAGCTGCTGGGTTTCATAGTCATTCATTCCGCCTGCTGGTTCATCAAGAACAATAATTTTTGGATTACTGGCCAATGCTCTGGCTATTTCAAGGAGTCGCTGGTTTCCATAGGACAGATTCATGGCTTTATGGTCCATGAACTCTCTAAGGCCCACAAACTCAAGTTCTTTAAGAGCCCTGCCCAGAGCCATTTTTTCTTCTTTACGCTGAAAAGGCAGTCTCAGCATGGAAGAAAAAATCCCTGAACGCATGCGGCAATGGCAACCAGCCAGGACATTTTCCAGAACTGAAAGATTCTTAAAAAGACGAATGGTCTGGAAAGTTCTGGCAATTCCCAGGGAGACTATTTTATTGGTCTTAAGCCCCACAATATTCTGGCCGTCAAAAATAACCTGACCATCATTAGGTACGTAATTGCCGGAAATCAGATTGAATACCGTTGTCTTGCCTGCTCCATTGGGGCCGATAAGCCCGAGTATCTTTCCCTGATCAACATCAAAGCTGACATCATTGACCGCTAACAATCCGCCAAATTTCTTGGTCAGATTCTTGATGCTCAAAAGCGTCATAAGGTCTTATCTCCGGGTTTTAATTTATGAATGGGATATTTCCTGGAAAGAGGCGGGAGAAATCCCTGGGGTCTGAAAACCATCATGGCCACCATAGCCGCACCAAAAATAAGCATCCTGGCCCCTGCAAACTGTCTGAAAATCTCCGGCAGTCCCACAATAAGAAACGCCCCCAGAATGACTCCTCTGATGCTCCCTGAACCACCGAGAATGACAATGACAAAAAGAATTACTGACTCCCAGAAATTAAACGACTCAGGAGAAATCAAGGTCATTTTTGAGGCATAAATATTGCCCACCATTCCTGCCCAGAACGCACCCAATACAAATGCAATCAATTTATAGTAGGCAATATCAATACCACTTCCCTCGGCTGCCACTTCATCATTTTTTATATAGTTGAGGGCTCTTACAAAGCGCGACTTCTCCAGCTGGTGAAAAAGAAATACACTCAGGGCCAGAAAACCCCAGATATAATAATAAAATTCATGGGGCCTGCGTAGGCTGAATCCGAAGAACTCAGGTCTGGAAATGCCGAAAATTCCATTGGAACCCCCTGTCAGTCCGAAAACATTATTCACCAGGGCAATGCGCACTATCTCAACAATGGCAATGGTTACAATGAGCAGATAATCTCCACGCAGGTGGATAATCGGTCTGGCAACAAGATAGGCAAACAGGGCAGCTGCAAAACCGCTTACCGGCAGAAGTAATAAAATAGGAATACTGTAAGACGTGTTAAGGACAGCTGCTGT
>PWPY01000044.1 GCA_003558575.1 Desulfonatronovibrio sp. | reverse complement strand
AGTGCGGAGAATCTCGCGAAGCGAATTCATAAGATGGTGCAAGAGGTCATGTTTATTGATTCTATTGAGTGTACCGTTAATTCTTCTATCGGTATTGCGATATGTCCCGATACCGGTAAAGTGAGCGAAGCATTATTAAATAATGCCGATTCAGCAATGTATGAAGTAAAACGGAATGGAAAAGGTAGAATCGGAATTTTTGTGAATCCATAGAAGAAACGGTTTCAGATCTCCTGAGCAGGTACGGAAAACGGCTGTGTGTTTCTCATTGAGCCCGCACTTTGTGATATGCTTTTTCCCGGTTTCCTTTTTCTAACAGGTATTGATACGTGCCTGCTCTTAATCGTTAAGCCGGATGCTTGCAGCTTTCTGTTTTTAGTTTTTTCTTGTTGCGAAGGATTGTAACTCGCGCTTGATTGTCCTGTGCTGTCACATAATGATGGTGAATATCTTGATATGAGAATTTGAAAGGAGGTCCAGCAGATAATTAATTCACGAATATGAAGTAAAATATGGAAACTCTTCAGGGAGAAGGTATGAGGAAAAAAGAACCATGTTATATATTTCTTTGTATAAGTATCATCGTTTCTATGTTTCTTTTATTTGGATGTAATTTACTCGGACTCTCAAAATATAATCTGTATATAAATGTTGAAGGTGCTGGAACTGTAAGCGTATCTCCTGAAAATGAATATTATTCACATAACACCCGAGTCACCCTCGAGGCAATTCCAGATGAAGGAAATAGGCTGAAAAGATGGGATGGTGATATTTCTGGGGAAAAAAATAACAGAATCGATCTTGCTATTACATCAGATTTGAAAATTGTTGCAGAATTTGAAGAACTTCCGGAATATACACTTAATGGCGAATGGAAATCGTTCTATGAAAACAACCAGTTCTCTTCGGTCTCTTCAGCAGCGAATACGTTCGAAGCTATCAAGTATGACGGTAGAAAACAAACAGGTAAAACAAATTATACTGAAGTACCAGAAGCAATTATTGTAAGGTACAATGATGATATCATAAAAACGAGGGAACTTGATTCAAAGATGAGTTATTTTGGTAAAGAAATAACTAAAATCGATAAACCTGAATTTAAATTTTCTAGGATACTACTTGATAATACCAGAGCCCATTCAAGTGAAGAAATAATTCAGTACTATAATAGTTTACCAGAAGTGAAATATGCAGAAAGAGATTACGTAGTATCTGTTCACACGGCAACCCCTTCAAATGATCCGTTATATTCATATCAATGGAACTTTAATCAATTGAATATGCCTTCTGCTTGGAGCATTGCCACTGGAGTATCTTCTGTAACAGTAGCTGTTATTGATACGGGGATAGCTGAGAATATATCTGATTTTGAATGGACAAATTTCAGGAATGGTTGGAATTTTGTAAGTGATAATGCTGATACCTATGATGATCATGGCCATGGGACTCATGTTGCTGGTACTATAGCGCAGACAACAAATAATAATCATGGGGCTGCTGGAATGGCATATGGTGTTTCACTTATGCCGATAAAGGTGCTTGCTGATAGTGGTTATGGCAGGACTCTCGATGTAGCATTAGGAGTTATCTGGGCTTCTGATAATGGAGCGGATGTAATAAATCTGAGCCTTGGCGGAGGATCATTCAATAAAACTCTGTATGTTGCGCTTAAGTATGCATATGAGCAAAAAGGGGTAACTATTGTTGCTTCCTCCGGTAATGATGGTGCAAGCAGTATAAGCTATCCAGCAGGGTATGAGGAATTTGTCATTGCTGTGGGAGCAACAGATAATAACAAGCAAAAGACTTCGTTCTCAAATTATGGTCCGAAACTGGATGTAGTTGCCCCTGGTGTTAATATTCTTCAGCAAAGTGAGAAACATGGTAAATCAGGCTTCTATTCCTTAAATGGGACTTCCATGGCAAGTCCTCATGTTTCAGCCTTAGCAGCATTATTATTATCCAGTAACCAAGATTTATCACAATCAGAACTATATTCTGCAATCACTGATACAGCTGAAGACTTAGGAACTCCAGGGAGAAATGATTATTATGGGTATGGATTAATTAATCCTTTAAAGGCTTTGGAATCAATCACTCCCGGTATTAATGCCTATGATATTTCAGATTCTGTGTCCGTGCTGTTTGATCATACTGAAGTGATAACAGATGAATGGTCTTTTCAGGCAAATAGAGGAGTAATACACCTTTCTCTAGCAAGTGAGAGCACTGATATTAGCTATCTAGATATGACCTTATATGATAATGATGGAACACTTGTAGAAAGTACTGCAGGTACAAGAGAAAAAGAAATTGTCTATGATGTTGGTGATAATGGAGGGTTGTTTTCTGTCAGGGTGCATACACGTGACTATTGAGGTATAATCAGCAGTTGCCGACAGAAAGCAAAAAAAACCATATCCTTCAGGAAACATATTGCCGAAGGATATGCTTATGGAGAAGGTTTCAGGAGAGCAAGGGATCTGTACAGGGTCTGGGCAGTGGAGCGAGGCAGAAGGAAACAGCTCGAGTCATGAAGATGCTGCAGCAGGCCAGTGGAGCATGAGGCTGCAGAATGCCTGAAAGCCCACCATTTTGTAAACCTGACAGAATAATTCCATGAAACACTATGCAGCAAAAGGAGATTTTCAATGACAAGCCCCTCCCGGTTATTCTGTTTCATAATGGGTTTTTTATTGGTGACTGGTGTTATTACAGCTGAAAACAGTTTTTTACAAAGAAACTATTTTTCTATTGGTGGTTCGTACAATAGGATGAAGTTATCTGATCAGAGTGTTACTCCCGCATACAAAGAGACCTATAAAAGCATTGGTATCAATTACACTAGGTTTGCTGGCGGAGAAATGGGGCTTTATGCAAGTCAATCAATTTTGTTTGTACAAGAAGTAGATTTAGAAATTGGCTCCTTTACAACTACATTTGATAATATTTCAGATTTTTATGCTACTGCTATTGCCATTGACTCTCAGGCTGGTATTGCTAAAAGACACTATATTAGTGATTCAATTATGTTATTGATTGGTGGTGGATTACACGTAAGTCAAATAGCTTTTTTGGGAAAAAAACCTGTTGAAAACTATGGCTTTGGAGTAATGGGTGCCGGAGGGTTATTTGAAATTGCTCAAGAAATGTCTGATGGGTTTTT
>PWPY01000283.1 GCA_003558575.1 Desulfonatronovibrio sp. | reverse complement strand
TCTGGCAAGTTTCCGGGAAGCTTGCGGTAGTAAAACGGCAGACTGGACTCTGCCCCAAAGATCACGGCCAGATTGAGCTGTGAAAGCAGATAGTGCTCCTTGTTGTATCCTTGGCAGATCTGACGCAACTGTTTGGAGTAGCTGGAAATGGTAGTGGTATCATAAGCCCAGAACTCACTGTCTTCCTTACGTCTGCCATGAAGCGCAAAAAACCTCTGCCTGGAATCTTCATTAATAGAAGCAAAGAGCTCACTGCCGCGTTGCGAAGAGATTGATGCACCATGGGGGTGCTTGTGCAGCATGGACAACTTCTCAAAGCGCTGCATTGACCCATACTCCTCAAGGATCAGATAATAGGCCACCGACAGTATCTGGCGATAACGCCCTGGAAAGCACTGCTTGAGATCATCAATCAGGCCGGTCTGGTTTCCGATGGCATCGAGAAGATAAGTCGCTCCATAGAAGCACCGTGCATACGCCAAAGATGGTGATGGACCACGTTTAACTTCCGGGTCCATATGCCTATCTTTGCGCCCCCTGCCGTCGGTGGGGAAGATCTCTTTGGTGACCGGATCAACCCGCCCGATCAACCGTCTCTTGGCGCGAGATTGCTTTTTCTTTTTGTCCCAATATGAGACTGACTCGTAGGCATAAGTGATTCCTGAGCGCTTATCGGTCTGATGAATAATTGCAGCCATGCTTCCCTCCTTTATCGTTAGGTGTAGCATGACACATAACGATAAAAAGGCAAGAAAAAAACCACAAAAATGCTTTTAAAAAAAGACTTTGTGGCTTATTTTACATTTTTATCGTTAGGCGTTAGCGGGAATCCAGGATAAAAGGAAACGAACTGGGGGAAATAAAATACGAAGTGGGTCAGTTTATCTTGTCAGAGTAGGGTCAAAAAATATTAGCGTTAAAGTATGATATTGATTACTGAAATACTGCTGTTATTAAGTATTTCAGTCAGAACATAAGATAACATACAATATTTTTTCAAGTAAAAAATCCTCTTTTTAAAAATAATTTGTCACCTCAGGCAGGTTATGGCATATTCAAAAAATGATTGATTAGCCCCAGTCACAGGGAATTAAGGGAGGTTTTATGAATAACCAGCAGATAAGACAAATTTTTGAAGATTTTTTTGAAAAATACAAAAAAACTGAAGGAGATGATAACACTTACACAGCCTTCTGGTCAGAAAGATCACCTGGAGGCACAGTTGAGATATCTATGATTAGATGCCCTGCTGATACTACCTTCAAGTTCTTTAAAAACGGAAAAAAAGTTGATGAAGTCAAGGAATGGGATGCCTTTTTCCCTGCTCTTGATAAGTTTGCCCAGGAAAACAGTAATATTTTTGATAAGAAAAGTTTCTTTACAGGCATGCAGGATATGACCTGATTGGGAAAAGTGGAATCAGCCTGTATCAATTTTTTTTCACCTTGATTGTTCAACAGGCAAGGTAAAAAATACCTTTGTCCCTTTTCCTGGCTCACTCTCCATCCAGATGCGACCATTGTGTTTTTCCACGAACTCATGGCACAGGATAAGGCCCAGGCCGGTTCCCTTTTCCCCGTCTGTGCCAGCATTTGATTTTTTGGTCCCCAAAGCAAATACTGTTGACAGGGTTTCTGAGTCCATACCAACACCGCTATCCTGAACAGAAACTTCTATTTCTGATTCTTTTTGTCTTGCATTTACCTTAATATCCCCATTTTGAGAAGTAAACTTTACAGCAGGACAGAGCTCTGTCCTTAGGATGGACAATACACTGCCTTGTGGGGAAGTTACAAGAAATATATTGTGACTGGAGTGGAAGTAATGGCAGCGGCAAGGACGGATAATGTGCCTAAACCCGGAGCATGAACAGCTGGTTCAGCAGCTCTGGGAGGCAGGTAGTCTTCAAAGTTCAGAGTGGTGGACTATTCCAGAAAGATAGCCGTTATGTTGTGTGTTGGATTATGTTGCAGTAGGCAAAGTAAAAAACACCTTTGTCACCTCGCCCGGCTCACTTTCCACCCAGATTCTGCCGCCATGCTTCTCCACAAACTCTTTGCACAAAATCAGCCCAAGGCCCGTTCCTTTTTCTCCGTCTGTTCCGTACTGTCTTTTGCTTTTGTCTACAGAAAAGATTTTAGAAATTATGACTTCATTCATACCTATTCCGTCATCCTGGACACAGACTTCCACATCAGAGTCTTTCTTTCTTGCGGTTACAGATATATTGCCACCAGGATTTGTAAACTTGACCGAGTTGAAGATTATATTACGGATAACGGTATTGATCATGGGCTGGTCAGCCAATATGGTTAATCCTTGAGGGATATCGCATCTAATGGAAACGTTTTTCTTTTCAGCCATATCCCGGGCTGAATATATACTTGATCTGGCAAGTTCATGAAGGCCGCATTCCTCAACATTAAAATCCATGCCTCCCTGACTCATGCGTGCCCATTGCATCAGATCATTTAAAAGAGTCAGTGCGTTTCCCGTACTCTTATACATTTCAGTCGACATGGTCCGCAGATCATCCCTGGATAATGATTCTGCTTCCTGAGCAATAATTTGTGACGTGTTGAAAATACCTGCCATAGGAGATTTAAGATCATGAGCAATGATGGAGAAAAGCTTGTCTTTTTCAGCATTGGCCCTTTCAAGCTGTTGGTTGATTAGCCTGATTTGATCTTCGTTATTTTTGCGTGTGATGACATCTCCAAGTCTCTTTGCAATGGTGTTGATCAGATTTCTTTCATCCTTCAAAAATGGACCTTCGTCCATGGCTGGGCGTTCCTCAAGATAACACAAGTCAATCGTTCCCACTCGATTACCTTGTGCATAAAGGTTAACTGACTGTCGCCAATCGGTTTTTCTAAAAGTATTTGTTTGATATTTTCGTCCTTGAAAGACAATCCGCACACAGGAAATTTCAGGATATTGCCATCCATTCGGCATAACATCAGCCACACTCTGAAATAATTTTCCCAAGTTATCTTTCTTCTCAATTAATCTGCTGATTTTGTAGAGACAGTTTAATTCCTTTACACGTTCCTTCAGTGCCGCCTCCACTCGTTTTCGATCGGTGACATCAAGAACAGCCCCGATTAAGCCAGTCACTTCCCCTTGTTCGTCGGTGAGAGAAGCTTTATGAAAGATGACGTCCCGAACTTCACCT
>PWPY01000207.1 GCA_003558575.1 Desulfonatronovibrio sp. | reverse complement strand
TTTTAGTCAGGTTTTTAAAAATTGGTCTTAAAGTAGAAGACGCTGCACAGGGGCTGATTATCTCTGTAGATGGGGTAAGAAAACTTAGGAGCATGGCCTTAGATGTTCTCAGTCTGCTGCAGGGGTTGAAGCCTGGAAAGATATTGTCCTGTCTTTTGGTATCTCAGACAAAATTCATGGATAAATCAGAATTTTATTCTGATAAAAACAAATCAAGTCTTGATTGGAGCCAGTTCAATGCTGATATCATGTATTTGCCCCTAAAAAATGTCTTTCAACTGGGAAAAGGTTTTGAACTTACTGATGAGGGTGATTCTTCCAAGGAAAGAAATATTAATGAGCTGGTGGGCGTCAGGATTAACAAAGAACTTATAGGTGAAGTTGATCAGAGGCTTGAAGTTCATATGCCTGAAGATCTTGTTAAGGGAGATTTTTCGGGCTGTTACTATTGTGGCTTAAAGACGCACAGATTTCAAACGTGCCCATCCAGGAATATTTTTAATCTTGACTCTTCCTTAGAGCAATTAGAAAGGCTTGATATTAAGGATATTGCCAGCGGGCTTGAAGCCTTAGCGGGTGAAATAAAGTCAGGCAAAAATATTGATGAAATACTCAGGCAGTCTTCAGCTTCCAGTCAGCTTCTGAGGTCTATTTTTAACATTAATTATCCATCTCAACATAGATGCATACGTTTAGTCTGGAGGAGCAGGGGGACCCATTGGCCCCAAGGACTGAGACAGCTGGTTTCCATGGAAGAAAGTTCCATCTGGAGCGCTCTGGAAAATTTCCGTATGGGTCAGATTGGTTTTGCAGAGTCCAGCGCCCGGAAAGCTGGATTCAGGAAGCCTAAAGATTTTCAGCCCAAGACGCTTCAAGGATTTATTTCTCTGGAAAAAGAAGATTTCAGGGAAGCCGGGAATTTTTTTGATGAGGCTGCAGCTCTTGGATATACGCCTTTACAGAAAGCTTATCACGCATACCTTAAGGCCCGGATGAAAGAAGTAGAAGGAGACTTTGCAAAGGCTCAACTTTTGTATCAGGAAGCATTGAAGCTTGCACCCGGCATGAAGGAAGCAAGCTACAGGCAAGGTGTCTGCATGGTAAAATCAGGATACATAGACCAGGCTATGGGGCATTTTGCCAACCTTATCCGGGAGGATCCTCTGTATTTCAATTACGTGCTTATTGATCCTGAACTGGAAGATGGCCATTCTCATTTGATGTCCAGTTTCTATCCTTTATGGAAAAAGGCATCTAAGGATGCCGAAAGTGTTAAAAACCTGTTCCCAAAAATCCAAAAAAAGATAGCCAGCTGGTTTGATGAGGAAGGGGAAGCAAATAAGCAGTTTATCCAGCATTTGAACTTTCTATCCGGGTTTTCAAATATTGAAAACTATGCAGCAATGGTCAGGATTGTCCAGGGAGCAAGAAAACTTTTTGATGATATTTCCAGAAAAATTGAGGAAGAGGTTCTTTTATTAAGGAAAAAACAGTCAGATATCAGTTCCAGACTTAAGGATATCAAAAAGCAGGTAGCCTGGTTTCCCTTGGGCAGGTTTTTCATGAGTAGGTTTAATCGTGTTTCAGCTATGGTCATGGAAAACCTCAGGTTGGCCAGTGAGCAGGATCTGGCAACAGCAAAGGGCTATAAACAGTCAAGAAAGTTGACCACCCAGGCAGAAGAACAGGTTGCGTCTTTGCATAAAAAGCTTTCTTCCCTGAAAGTTGCAAGAGACGGTATTTTATTTGTAATGTTGATGTTTCGGAGTTTTTTATGGACAATGATTATTCTTATGACCATTTCCATAATTATTGTGCCTTTGATCACATATTTTGGGATGCGTCATGACCTTGCATGGGCTGGTTCTCTTGTAGAAGAGAAGGCACTTTTTTTTCAGGTGGGGATGATTGTGACGGCAATATTTTCTCTGGCCATTGCAAGCGTGCGTACGGTTTTGAGTTTCGAGAGAAAGAAGGATGTTTTTTTAAGTAATCGAAAATAAAAAAAGCGGGCCGCAAAGCCCGCTTTTGAAATCGGAATATTCAGTGTAATTATACACATCCGGTAGGCTTGGGAAGACCAGCCATCTTACATGCTCCCTTACCTGGTCCGGAGGGAAACAGCTCATAAATGTGTTTGAGCTTGAAACCAGTCACTTTGGACAGGATGCGAACCATAGGGGCAATACCGTTCTTTTTGTAATAGTCCTGCAGAAACTCAATAACCTTGTTGTGTTCGTCAGTGAGTTCCTTGATCCCTTCGCTCTCTTTAACATAATCCACCCATTCAGGGCTCCAGTCCTCAAAACGTTGCAGGAAACCATCTTCGTCCACCTCAAACTGTTTCCCCTTAAATTCAACAACTGCCATGCTAATTACCTCCTTAATAGATTTAACAATGGAAAGCACTGACCAAGTCAGTGTCAAACGCAATGTGCATTTGAATCATAAAATATCTTTGTAGATTTAATTCAACAAACATATTTAATGTAAAATCCTTAACAGTTCTTTGTCAATGCATTTATGGATAAAAATTGATATTATCTTCACAAAGTGATTTGAGCAAGACCTTTTTTTGCGTACTCCAGATTTGGATCAAGTTCAAGTGCCTGAGACAATGTTTCAACAGCCGCCTTTTTTTGTCCAATATTAAGGTAGCACAATCCAAGGTTGGCCAGGTCGGTTGCTGAGCCGCTGTCTAAGTCCAGAGCTTTTTGAAAATCATGTGCTGCCTTTTCATAGTTTTTTTGTTTGAAAAAGGCTACCCCTCGCAAGTTAAAATATTCTTTGACCAAAGGATCACAATCTATGGCCATGTTCAGATAAGGAATAGTCTTGGGCCATTCTGACTGCAAAGACAGGGTGTAAGCGTTATAAAAAGAGCAAAGAGCCCTTGACTCATTGTCTGGCTGCTGATCCTGTGCCTGGTTGAACATGGACATTGCCTGGTCAAAATCATTAAGGCGTAAATAGACCATGCCCTGATAAAAGGGAATAAAAAAAGCATCCTGGTAAAGTCGGGACAGGCTATCCAGTCCATCTAAGGCAAAGAGAGGTTCTGTATCTTCTGCCAGGATTCTGCCGGTAATCATTCCTATGGTGGTATTTGTTGTCCTTTCTCGGAAGCGGAAGCCAGGTATAAAGTTGTAATTTGCAGGTATGTTCAGGTTCTTGTTCAG
>PWPY01000095.1 GCA_003558575.1 Desulfonatronovibrio sp. | reverse complement strand
GTCATGCCTTTTCCGGATTCGGGAATGTATGCCGGGGTTGGCTACGCCCATGAATCAAAACTGCCCTTTGAAATGGCCATGATCAGAAACCATTATGTAGGCAGGACCTTTATTCAGCCCAGTCAGGACATGCGGGATTTTGGGGTAAGGGTAAAGTTAAATCCAGCAAGAAGTATGATCAAAAATCGCAAGATACTTATTGTGGAAGATTCCATAGTCCGGGGCACAACCATAAAAACCAGAGTTAAAAAGCTCAGGGAGTTGGGTGCAAGGGAAATACATATGCGGGTCAGCTGCCCTCCTATAAAATATCCATGTTACTATGGAATTGACTTTTCATCCAAAGGAGAACTCATCGCAGCCAATCACAGCGTTAAGGACATCGCCAGGTATATTGGTCTTGATTCTTTGCACTATCTTTCCATCGAAGGCCTTTTGTCAGCAATTAATAATGAGAAAAATTTCTGCTTAGCCTGCTTTAACGAAGACTACCCTGTACCTCCAAGCCCCAACTGCAACAAACTGTGCTTTGAACTATGATATGACAGAAACTTATGATTACTGGCTGAACCTGGCTCAGCAGGTTCTTGATATTGAGATTGAAGGCTTAACAGAAGTAAAACAAGGTTTAGACCTGTCTTTTTGCAAGGCCTTAGAAGAAATGGCTCACTGCAAGGGCAGAATTATTATTTCGGGTATTGGCAAATCCGGACTCATTGGACGCAAAATAGCAGCCACCCTGAGCAGTACAGGCTCTCCATCTTTTTTTCTGCACCCTGTGGAGGGGGCCCACGGAGATATGGGCATGCTCTCCAAGGATGATGTAGTCCTGACTATTTCCAATAGCGGAGAAACAGATGAACTCAATGCCATCATTCCCAGCTTCAAAGCGTTGGGGGTCAAGGTGATATCCATTACCTCTAATCTCAAATCAACTATGGCCCGTCTCTCAGATCTAATTATCCAGGTAAAGGTTCCCAGAGAAGCCTGTATGCTGGGACTTGCACCAACGGCAAGCACCACTGCCACGCTCGCTGTGGGTGACGCCCTGGCAGTCTGCCTCATGGAAAACAAGCACTTCAAACCTAAAGATTTCAAAAAATTCCATCCCGGTGGCTTTCTGGGACAAAGGCTGCAGAAAAACATCCTGGAAATAATGCATACTTTCAACCTTCCCATATCCTTCATGGATAACAGCCTTGGAAATTCCCTTGAAATTCTTAACAAGGGAGGATTCGGTGTTGTCTTTATTGTTGATAAGGACAATAGACTGTCAGGGGTAATCACTGATGGCGATGTAAGAAGACTGGTCTGTTCTGACAGACTTGATCTCAAGAAGCAGGTTAAAGACTTTATGAATGCCGATCCCCTTGCAGTTAAGCCTGATTCATCAGCAGGGGCTGTGCTGGATATGATGGAAGAAAACGCTGTAACTGTTCTACCCATTATAGACAGCAGCAGTGAAGTACTGGGAATTATTCATCTCCACGACCTTTTGGGCAAAGGCAGATACAAGTTTTCTGACCATGCAGGAGAGTAGCGAATATATCTGCTTGCAGTGCAGCAAGGTCAATCCTACCTGTTGCAAGCTGAATCCGGGAACTGAAAAATTTTGTTTTCCCCTGTCTTCAGGAGAAATAATCAAAATAAGTGAATACTTAGAAAGAAATGATTTCTTCACCCAGGAAATAAATGACAAAGAGTTCATATTCAGATTGACCAGGCTTCTTCCATTGCCCAGAAAACAGGTTTTCCAGCTGTTCCCCCTTGACAGATTCCATAAACGTCTGAAAACTGATAAAGGTGGTCGTTGCATACTTCTCAGGGAAAATGGCTGTATGCTTCCAGAAAATATAAGACCTGCTTACTGCAGGATATACCCTTTCTGGTTTAAGGACAACAGAATGACCTTTATCAAAGACAGCCAATGCCTTGCTCAAGACAACAATCAGTCTGTAAAGGAACTCCTCAAACTGTTCAGGACAAACTACGTTGACCTGCAGAACCATTTTGATGCAATGATAGAGAGATTGACCTCATAACCTGTCCGATAATCCAAAACCCTAATTATTTTAAATAAGTAACCATGAAAATTCTTAAATTTTTTGCAATTTTGATCCTAATTCTTCTCCTTGCCTCAGCTGGAGCAGTTTACGGTATATACAGATGGGCAGCCCAGGATCTGCCGGACTATAAAAATATCACTGATTACAACCCTCCCTTAGTAACCAAAGTCATTACAAGGGATGGAGAGGTTCTGGGCCATTTTTTCAGAGAAAAACGTTTTCTGATATCTCTTAGTGAAATGTCGCCCTGGGTGGTTAAGTCTTTTCTTGCAGCTGAAGATGCCGGATTTTATGAGCATGAAGGGGTAGAACTGCTTGGAATTATCAGAGCTGCCATACATAACTTTCAAGCAGGAGAAATCGTTCAGGGAGGAAGTACCATTACTCAGCAGGTTATCAAGTCCCTCCTTCTAACCCCGGAAAGAAGCTACACCAGAAAGATGAAGGAGGCCATATTAGCCTATAGACTGGAAAACCGCCTGACCAAAGACGAAATCCTGACCATCTATCTTAATCAAATATTCCTTGGTGCTGGTGCGTATGGAGTTGAAGCTGCAGCCAGAGATTATTTTGGCAAAAATGCCCGTGACCTTACTCTGTCACAGGCAGCCCTTATTGCGGCTCTTCCCAAGGCACCTTCCCGGCTGAACCCTTACCGCAACCCACAGGGAGCAAGGCATAGACAACTATACGTTTTATCCCGGCTAAGAGATCTGGAGTGGATTACCCACGAAGAGTACGAACAGGCTGTGGCTGAGCCCATTGAACTGAAAAGAATGCCTGATCCTTCATGGCGTCATGGACCATATTATCTGGAAGAAGTCAGACGCAGGCTTATTCAGATGTTTGGCGAAGACAAAGTTTATGAAGGGGGACTTATCGTATACACTGGCGCTGAGATAAAACACCTGGATGCTGCTCAGAATGCCCTGAGAAAAGGACTCATAGCCTCCACCAAAAGAAGAGGCTGGCAGGGTCCTCTCATGAATATCCCTCAAGAGGAACAGGAACAGTTTCTTGCTGAAACGACCTTTAATCCCGACGAGATCCAGGAAGGAACGTGGGTTAAGGTCTTAGTCACTGATGTTCATGAAGACCGGGCAATGGTCCGAATGGGGGAGTACAAAGGACAGATAG
>PWPY01000072.1 GCA_003558575.1 Desulfonatronovibrio sp. | reverse complement strand
CTGGTAGACTCACAGGAGTAGACATCCTTGGCGTCATCCAGAATCTGAAAGGCTATTCCCAGATTTCTTCCAAAGAGTCCTGCCTGTTTCCTCAAATCCTTTCTCCCGGCAAAGATGGCTGCGCTTTCACAGGGGCCCTCAATCAGGGATGCTGTTTTGCAGGTTATCATATCTATGTATTTTTTTACAGAAACATCAGCTCCCCCGCCCATCTTTCCGTCCATAAGCTGACCATGACATGCCTTAAGGCCCATACTGGAAGTGCATTGAATAATGTCTAACAGATCCTCCTTAGAGATATCCGTATCCCTTAATTCTTCCATCATCATAAACGCTCTGATTAGTAGAGCGTCACCAGAGACAATGGCTGCGTCCAGACCAAAATGCTGGAAAACAGGCTTTCTCCCTCTCCTCAACCTGGCATTGTCTATAATGTCGTCATGAACCAGGGAAGCGGTATGAGCCATCTCATAACACAGGGCTCCAGCCATGGACTTGTCTCTATCTCCGCCCAATGCTTCCACCATAATCAGATGAAGGGCAGAGCGCAGTCTCTTTCCAGGGGCATCCAATGAGTACCTCACAGCCCTGTCCAGCAAACTATCTCCACTAAAAAGCTTTCTGATCCCTGCGTCGCACTCTTCCTGATAAGGTTTGATAACTCTTTCAATATTATCTTGCAGACTCTGAAACTGGCTTTCAAACATTTTCCTATCCGTAACTAAAGCAATTTTTATTTATTAAGGATTGACTTTCCTGACGCCACGCAAACGATACTGAGAAAAGCCTGACTAAGATATCAGGCTTGTAACCCATGGGTTAGTGTTGTAGATCTTTATCAAATGCTGTTAACATACTAACTCCTGGCCGTCATTATTAACACATTGCATTTACAGGGAATATTAAGAAAAATATCCGTAGAACTTTTCAGCACTCGCAGAGTTAAAGCTCCATGACCAAAATTCGTGACAGCAAAGTACTTATCACTGGAGGCGCGTCAGGCCTTGGCAAATCCCTTGGTCGCCTTGCCCTTGAAAAAGGTGCGTCCAAGCTGATTATATGGGATGTGAACAAAGATTCCCTTAAACAGACCATTGAAAAATTCAGGCTTAAGCATCCCGCAGTTTCAGGGCACGTTGTTGATCTGGGCAACCCACTGCAAATCAGGGGTCAGGCAGAACAGGTCCTTGAAAAACATCATTCAATAGACATACTGGTGAATAATGCCGCTATCAGCCAGAAAGGACATTTTGCAGACCAGGAACAGAGTGATGTATCCAGAACACTGCGGGTCAATGTGGAGGGTCCCATGCATTGTGCCCGTCAGTTTCTACCTTCCATGATAGGCAGAGGTAAAGGGCATATAGTTAATATTTCATCAGCCTCAGCCATTGTTCCCCTTCCTGGAATTGCTGTATATGCTGCATCCAAAAGCGCATTATCAACCTGGGGCGACTGTTTGCGCATGGAAATCAAAGGTTGCTGCCCGGGCATCAGAGTGACCAATGTCTTTCCTGGACATCTGAGCACGGATATGTTTGCCGGTCATGAGTCCTGCGTGTACATTCCAACCCTTGATCCTGACAATGTCTCGAAAATCATCCTTTCAGCAGTGGAAAAAAACCAACGATCTGTGTCCATGCCCCTTCTTGTCCGCCTGGCTCCAGTACTTAAGTCCATCCTTCCTGGACCTCTTTTTGATTTTGGACTATCCTTTATGAAACTTGATAGAAAATTCCTGCCATGTAAAACTAAATCCAAGTATCCGCAAAAGAAAGATGCAGAAAAATAGTATCTTATCAGAGCAGAAAAAATTTTTTAATGACGGAGCAACCAAGGACCTCGAGTTTCGGCGCTCAATGCTTGAAAGACTGCGGGACTGTTTCAAAGCAGCTGAAAAAGATATCCTGCTGGCCCTTCATTCTGACCTGGGCAAATCAGAATTTGAAGCCTATTCAACAGAACTGGCTGTGGTCTATCAGGAATTGTCTCTGAATTTAAAAAATCTCAAACGCTGGGCATCTTGCAAAAAGGTCAGCACAAATTTCATTAATTTTCCGGGCAAAAGCAGAATCATGCCCGAACCCTATGGAAGTGTGCTCATCATGGGGGCATGGAATTATCCCTTCCAGCTCATTGCCTGCCCTCTGATTCCCTGTGTTGCTGCCGGCAACACAGCACTTATCAAGCCAAGTGAAATGGCCCCGGCCACATCCAGTGTAATTTCCGAGATCATCAATTCTGCATTTGCCCCCCATTTTCTGCATGTTGTCCAAGGAGGGGCAGATTTGGCATCAAAGCTGATAAAAATGCCCTTTGACAAAATCTTCTTTACTGGAAGCACCAGGATAGGAAAGATCGTGGCCCGCTGTGCAGCAGAAAACCTTGTCCCGGCAACCCTGGAGCTGGGCGGAAAAAGTCCAGTGCTCATCACTCAGGACGCTGATCTGGAAACCGCAGCCAGGAGAATAGCATGGGGCAAGATGCTCAATGCCGGACAAACCTGCATTGCACCTGATCATGTGCTTATCCATCACACTGTCACTCATGAATTTTTGAAACTGATTGCCAGAGAATTTGACAAATATAACGCATCTGCTTCCGGCACAGACTCTCCTTTTTCCAGAATAATCAATACGGACCACTTAAACAGACTGACCAGGCTTATAGATAGAAATAAGGTTTATCAGGGAAACATATCCGATCCCCAGAAGCTTTACCTTTCACCAACCATAATCTATCCGGCTTCTTACCAGGACAGATGCATGCAGGAGGAAATATTTGGTCCGATACTGCCTGTTATACCTTTCAACAGCCTGAAAAAAACCCTGCATCAAATCAGCTCATTACCCAGGCCTTTGGCCTTTTATCTCTTTACCAAATGTTCAAAAACCAGAGATGAAGTTCTAAGTAAAATTTCTTTCGGTACAGGTGCTGTCAATGATGTTGTCATGCAGGCAGCCAATCAAGACCTGCCCTTCGGAGGTGTGGGTGCTTACGGCATGGGAAGATATCATGGCCAGTCCGGCTTTAATGAGTTTTCAAATTTTAAAAGCGTTTTGCTTAAACCAACTCGTCCAGATTTTCTCCTGAGATACCCTCCATGGTCAAAATGGAAGCTTAAACTGGACAGGTTATTTCTAAGGTAGCCGGAAATATAATCCAGTCAGAAAGACAAGAGATAGGAAAAAACCGTGTGATCT
>PWPY01000236.1 GCA_003558575.1 Desulfonatronovibrio sp. | reverse complement strand
GGCCATCCGTAAAGCCCTGAGCTATACAGGAGGAACAGATGATTTTGCTCATAGACAACTATGATTCCTTTACTTTCAACCTGGTTCAGGTGCTTCAAAAAGCGGGTGCGGACCCTGTTGTTGTTAGAAATAATGACACCTTTATTTTTGAAGCCATGGAGGTCGGCCTTGAAGCGGTAATTATTTCACCAGGCCCCAGCAGACCTGAAAATGCCGGACTATGTCTGGAGTTTCTAGAAAAATTGAGCACTGAAGTTCCAGTACTTGGAGTGTGCCTGGGGCATCAGACCCTGGGTCATTTTTCCGGTGCCAGGGTACAAGTGGCTGACAGGATCATGCATGGCAAAACCAGCATGGTCTTCCATGAGAACAAAGGGGTCTTCAAAGATATCCCCAGTCCCTTTGAAGTATGTCGCTATCACTCTCTGCTGGTAGTTCCGGATGAGGATTGCAGCTTTGAGGTTACCGCACAGACAGAAAGGGGAGAAATCATGGGTTTGGAATACTTTGATCGTCCATGGATGGGAGTTCAGTTTCATCCGGAATCAATACTGACCCCCATGGGTCCGAAAATTGTTGAAAATTTCTTAGAGATTGTGGCTGCTTTAAAAGGAGAAACACAATGAACATTCAAAAATCATTAAATAAAATATGTGAGAGACAAAGTCTTGGCTATGAAGAGAGCCTTGATGTATTCAGGGCTCTTTTTCAGGGTGAAATTACTCCTGCCCAGAGCGGTGCATTGCTTTTGGGTTTGAGACTCAAGGGTGAAACCGGAGATGAGCTGGCTGCTGCTGTAAAGGTTGCTTTGGAAAAGGCCAGATTAGTCAATAATATGCAGGGTGTACGCATTGATACCTGCGGCACAGGAGGAGACGGTCGCAACAGTTTTAACTGCTCAACAGCTGTGGCTTTTTTTCTCGCAGATATGGGTATAAGGGTAGTTAAACATGGAAACAGGGCAGTATCAAGCTCCTGCGGAAGCGCTGATGTGATTGAGGCTCTGGGTTTGCCGCTTTTGGATGATCCATCTCGTGTAGAGCCGGAGCTGGCAAAAATGAACTTTGCCTTTTTGTTTGCTCCGCACTTTCATCCGGGTTTTGCCGGTATTGCGCCCTTGCGTAAGGAACTGGGCATCAGAAGCATATTTAATCTTATGGGGCCGCTTCTGAATCCTGCACGGCCTACCCATCAGATTCTTGGTGTACCATCAGAAACATTCATGCCTTTAATGGCTGCGGTACTCAAAAAAAACAAAGTCCAATCAGCAGCTGTGGTTCATGGGGCCCAAGGCTTTGATGAACTCACGCCTTGCGGTACAAACAAGGTGATTTTTGTCAATGAACAGGGGCTTGAAGGTCGGGCCATTGACCCTGCTGAACTGGGTTTTAATCTCTGCACTCCGGAAGATCTGGCCTGCAAAGACAAAGATGAGGCCCTCAAGCGTCAGAAAGAAATCCTCAGTGGTCACGGACCTCAGGCTATGCAGGATATGGTGGCCCTTAACCTGGGCCTTGGCCTTTCACTTCTAAATCCAGGTGTGGATATGAGAGAGTGTGTGTCGCAAGCAAGGAAAACAGTCAGTTCCGGGCTTAAAAATCTGCAGGTATGTTGAGATGAAGAATCAGATGCTAAAAAAAATCACTGATGCCAAACAGGAAAAAATAAAGGCCCTGCAAAAGCTGGCTGCCTCTGGAAAACTTGATCCTGTTTATGATGGTCCAAGGCCGGGATTTCTTGATGCCTTGAACAAGCCCGGGACGTCCATAATAGCAGAATACAAAAGGGCCTCACCTTCCAAAGGGATAATCAACAAAGACCTTTTACCTGAGCAGGCTGCTCAGATGTTTGTCCAGGGTGGCGCTGCTGCCTTTTCCGTACTCACCGAAGAAAAATATTTTCAGGGTGACCTTGATTATTTGGAGATGTTCGCAGCCCAGAACCTGCCGGTGCTGCGCAAGGACTTTCTGTTTCATCCTCTGCAGATACGAGAAACAGCCGCCACAAAGGCTTCAGCCCTGCTACTCATAGTCAGAGTAATTGAGAATCAGAGGCTTTTAAATGAGCTGGTGCGCACAAGTCTTGACTATAATATTGAACCAGTGGTGGAAATATTTAATCATAAGGAACTTGGGCTTGCCACCAATGCCGGGGCCAGGGTCATACTGGTGAACAACAGAGATTTGGACCTGCTCAAGGTGGACCTGAATGTTTCAAGGGAGCTGATTAAAAATAAAACTTCCCGCCAGACCTGGATATGCGCCAGCGGCATAGAAGAAAAGACACAGATTGATGAGTTTCACCGTCTGGGGTTTGATGCTTTTCTTATTGGCACCAGTATCATGTCTGCGCCACCTCCCGAGGAAAAACTCAGGGAGCTTGGGGCATGAAAAAAAAGCTCATTAAGGTGTGTGGTCTCACTAATGAAAAAGACCTTGTGTTTTGTCAGGACCAGGGAATCAACCTGACCGGCTTTATTTTCCATCCGCCCAGTCCGAGGTTTGTTGACCCCGAAAAAGTGGGCGGGTGGAAAAAAAAGGATGAATTCCGGGTAGGAGTGTTTGTCAACATAGGCATTGAAGAGATTCTGCACATAATGAAAACTGCAAAGCTTGATCTGGTTCAACTCCATGGTGGACAGGACAAAGAATTTTGCCGGAAAATCGGTCCGGAAAGGGTTATGCGGGTCTTCTGGCCGGAAAAATATGACAGTGTGGAAGATTTTAAACGTGAACTTAAACGCTTTACAGATGTATGCAGCTATTTTCTGCTGGATGCCGGAACAAGTTCAGGTGGGCATGGCAGGAGTATTGCCAGCCCCTGGCTCGGGGATTTGAGAATTGCAAAACCATGGCTTCTTGCTGGAGGCCTTGGACCTGACAATATTAAAGATGTTCTGAACCTTGGCATGACAGGATTAGATTTGAATTCCGGCGTTGAGACAAGTCCTGGAGTCAAGGATCATGATAAGATTACCCAGGTTATGAAAATATTGGCTGAATCTTAAGAAATCAGGTAACTGCCCATCACAATTTGCGACATGTGCCATAAAGCTGGAGCCTGTCCGGGTTTTGAGATGTTGCATTGTTTGACCGTCTACGGCTACGTTAGGCAAAACCAGAACTTGTTTTGTTATACCCAAAAAAAACAGGTTTTGTCTTACGTAGCCGCGACAGGAAGTTTTGCAACATAAGAAAACCGGATTGGTTCCAGTAG
>PWPY01000216.1 GCA_003558575.1 Desulfonatronovibrio sp. | reverse complement strand
TGGGTGGCAGAGCGAAGGTCTGTTGAAAATCCAAACATGCGGCTCATGGGAGTAAAGGACTTGATTACCTTGCTTCCATGATGGTCATACATGTTTTCAATCTGGCCACCCTTACTTCCCAAAAGACTGACGCACTCCCCCACGAATTCTTCAGGAGTGGATATTTCTACAAGCATAATTGGTTCTAAGAGTAAAGGCGAAGCCTTTTCCATGGTTAGTTTCAGGGCATGGAAGGCTGCCAGCCTGAAGCCTATGGCGTCAGCACCATCTCCCGAAGCAATTTTTTTCACCCGGGCCACAACATCTGTAACTGGATAGCCCTTGAGCTCTCCAGCCTGAAGGCCGTCTTCAATCCCGTTGTAAACAGCTTCAATCCATGAGGGAGACCATTTTTCAGTATCTATTTCCATGACTATCCTGTTGCCTTTACCCCTGGGAGCAGGTTCCAGCTCAATCTCTGCAAAACCATAATGAAATACTTCGCCCAGTTCTCTGGCATATTCAAATTCAGCTCTGGAAGTTTTGCTTATGGTCTCCTGGTATACAACCTGGGGGTTACCAGATCTGAAGTCCACAGAATATTCCCGGCGGATGCGGTGCAGTACAACATCCAGGTGAAGTTCGCCCATGCCTGAAAGAATAATCTGGTCTGTATCCTTGTCTCTTTCAAAAAACAGTGTTGGATCCTCCTGAAGCATTTTTTCAACTGCAAATATCAGTTTTTCTTCTTCTTCACTGTTTCTGGGCTCAAGGGCCAGAGAGATTACAGGATTATATTCACTGATTTTCTCCAGGATTATGGGATCTTCTTTGAGACAGATGGTGTCACCTGTGCGTGTGTCTTTGAGTCCGGCTGCAGCAACGATCTGGCCTGGCATGGCCTGTTCTATTTTTTCCTTATGATTGGCATGCAGGATAAATAATCTCGCTACCCTTTCAGATATTTTCTGTGTTGAGTTGTAAATGGTCTGTCCTGCTGAAATTTTACCTGAATAGACTCTCAGAAAGACAAGCTTTCTCCCGGTTTCAACACTGACCTTGAAGGCCAGGGCGGAAAGAGAAGACTTAACTTCTGGAGTGAAACTCACCTTTTTGTGGGTTTCAGGGTGGACCCCGCTGGTCTGAGGAACTTCAACAGGTGAAGGCAGCAGATCGCATACTGCGTCCATAACCGGCTGGATTCCAATATTTTTCAAGGCAGAGCCAGTAAGTACCGGAACCCCTTTCAGCTCGATGGTTGCTTTGCGCAAAGCCCTGATAATTACTTCAGGAGGCGTATCTTTACCTTCCAGGTAATTTTCCATTATCTCGTCATCCAGTTCAGCCAGAGATTCCAGAAGAATATTTCTCCATTTGTCGATAATTAAGGATTCATCACTATCAGGTTCAGATGTGACAATATCACGTCCGAAATTTTTCTGTTCAAAGATTAATTTTTTGCGAGAAATTATATTCAGAATTCCTTTAAAATCATCCCCCTGTCCCAGTGGAGCATATATAGGCAAAGGCAGGGCTTTTAGTTTGTCGCGCATTGCATCCAGGACGCCTTCAAAGTCCGCACCAAGTCGGTCCATTTTGTTGATGAATGCTATTTTGGGGATATGGTACTTTGTGGACTGTCGCCAGACAGTTTCACTTTGGGGCTCAACTCCGCCTACAGCACAGAATACAGCAACAACCCCGTCCAGAACTCTCAGGGAACGGTCAACCTCAACAGTGAAGTCCACGTGTCCCGGAGTATCAATGATATTGATGGTATTATCTTTCCAGGGGCATGAGGTGCAGGCTGAGGCAATGGTGATGCCCCTTTCCTGTTCTTCAGGCATGAAATCCATTGTGGCAGTGCCGTCATGAACTTCTCCCATTCGGTGTATTTTCTGGGCATAATAAAGAATACGTTCAGTCAGGGTGGTCTTGCCAGCATCAATATGGGCAATGATCCCAATATTCCTGGTTTTCTGCAGATATCCTGCTGGTACGGCAGGGCTTTTCATATGATTCAAATCTCCTTGCAGTAAGTTTGTCTTGTTTTGAAAAAATGATTATCAATATGCGGCCAAAGCCACAAGGCTTCCATACCAGGGGAAAGCCCCAGTGGAATATTTGTTTGTGTGTATAAATTTTCCGGCCCGAGAAAGAGGTCCCAATGTTTCTTAGTAAGGGTGGAAAAGTCTTTTTTGGAAACTGTCAGTCCGGGAACATCGATGGGAGTCTCAGGGCCAGCTATGGTAAATGAGACATCAGGATGAGCCTCTTGTATGATCTCAAGGTTCCAGTCGTATTCTGATTCAGCCCAGACAAGTCCTTCAAAGGAAGATTTATGAAAACAGCGAGTGTATTTAAAGTTGCCTGACAAAGAAATACCTGGAAAGTGGGAAATATTTTCTGGACAAATATCAGCAATAATGGAATTCTGAAACATGTCGGAAGTGACGGGCAGACTTTTCAACTGGTCCTGGGTGATGACATAAATATTTTCTATGCCTGCCAGTTCCAGGGCAGTGAGTATTTGTGGATAAGGTTCAGCCTGATTATCCCTGACAAAAAACACTCCAATGTCCTTTATTCCGGAGGTGACTGCAGGAACAGTCAGCGCCAGGAGTCTGTTCCATGCCCTGAATGAATTGTTGACAAAGACAAGTAAGTTTTGAAAGGGGGCTTGTGCCTGGTATTGCTGGATGCCTGCCCTCATATGCTGGATGCTTGTTGATTCAAGGCCGGCATTATGGTTGTAGGTATTAAACAGGCAGGCAATCTGTTTTTTCATCCATGATCTATTCAGATCTCCAGTAATGGAATAGGATTTTTCAAGGTCGTTGTCGTCAATAAGGCGTTTTTCCAGATCTTTGGAAACAATCATGATAGTTCACTCTCCAATGTTTACTTAGTTTTCAGTCGAAAACGATTCTTTTTCCTTTTGGCGACGCCAATCAGCACCATTATTTGTCGACGTATCAGGATGCTCCTTGCTGTAACTGCCTTATCTTCTTGCCAAAAAATATTTTCCGGAGAGAAAAACTTTCCGGATGCTGGAACTACTTAGCTTTTGAAAGTTTAAAGACAGGCCTTTTGTTGTCAAGGAAAACCTTGAAAGCCTTACGCTGTTAAGTCATCAGTGACATCAGACGTATTTTGCGGTAAATAAGTGATCTAAGCGAGCAAATATTTATATTGTTCATCGTAATAGTTCTGGTGTTAATCAATAGGCATAGTCTATA
>PWPY01000282.1 GCA_003558575.1 Desulfonatronovibrio sp. | reverse complement strand
TGCACCTGGGTTTATGTCCATGCCGCCAAGCTTAGCTCCTACATTCATGCAGATGGATATTATGGGGGCACTTGAACTTGGCCTGGTTATTGTTGTCTTTACTTTCCTGCTGACCGACCTTTTTGATACCGCAGGAACATTGGTGGGAGTCACTCAGGGAACAGGAATGCTTGATGATAAGGGAAGGCTGCCAAGGCTTAAAAAGGCACTTATGGCTGACAGTTCAGCCACCATTGCAGGCGCGGCCATGGGTACTTCTACAACTACAAGTTATATAGAAAGTCTGGCCGGGGTGGAGGCTGGAGGTAGAACTGGTCTGACCGCTGTTGTTGTGGCTGTTCTATTTCTACTTTGTCTTTTCTTTGCGCCTCTGGCAGGGGCCATACCGGCTTATGCTACAGCTCCGGCCCTGGTTTTTGTGGCCTGTATCATGGCCAGAAATCTCATGGATATCGACTGGAAGGATATTACTGAGTATGTTCCAGCCATGATAACTGCCCTGGCCATGCCCCTTACCTTTTCCATAGCCACGGGCATTGGTTTTGGATTTATTTCTTACGCGGCCATAAAAATATTCAGTGGAAAGTTCAAAGATCTGACCATTCCGGTAATTGTTATTGCTGCTTTGTTTCTCGTAAAGTTTATGGTGGATTAGCAGGCTGTTTCCAGTTAAGTGGATAACCTCAACTACATAATTACGGATTATCCTTTCTGGCGATAAATGAGTACATTACCGGCACAAAGACCAGAGTGATAAGAGTTGAGCTGGTAAGACCGCCGATTATAGCCCGGGCCATGGGGGCCTGGGCTTCTCCGCCCTCCCCAACACCCAGGGCCAGGGGCATGAGTCCGAATATGGTGGTCAAAGCAGTCATGAGAATGGGGCGCAGCCTTCTGCGTCCCACTTCCTGTATGGCAGCAAACATCTCATATCCTTCATCTTTTCTGACCATATTGGTCTGGGCCACCAGAAGGATGGCATTATTGACCAGTATTCCCCCCAGCATTATGCACCCGATGTAGGACTGAATATTGAATGTTGTGTTGGTAAGATAAAGCATGAGGATTACCCCGATTATGGCCAGAGGCACGGAAAACATGACAATAAAAGGATCTCTCAGAGATTCATACAGGCAGGCCATGACCATGTACACCAGGACTAAGGCCAGAAAAAGCCCAAGGGCAAGTTCATTAAAAGCCTTTTGCTGTTCTTCATAATCTCCACCAAAGGAAATACTGAATCCCTGAGGGATTGGTATCATATCAAGGCTGGCCCGGATGTCGTTAACCACGGAGCTTAGATCCCGACCTGTCATGTCTGTGGATATGGTGATGATTCTTTCCTGATCTTTTCTTTCAATGCTCATGGGCCCATAGCCTGACGTAACATTTACTAAGTTGCGCAGGACTACAGGCGTTCCTCCATGACCACTTACAGTTATATCCAAAAGTTCATTAAGGTTCTTGAATTCAGCATCTTTCAGTTTGACCAGTATGGAATACTCATCGCCCTGGTCCCGGAAATTTCCGGCTGTTGTTCCTGACAAAACAGTCTGAATGGCATTGCCCACGGTTGATACGCTGACTCCCATGCTTTCAGCTCTGGCCCGGTCAACGATAATCATCTGTTCAGGAACGCCAGCCTCTCTGCTGATGCTGGCATCATTGATTCCTTCCACACCTATGACCATGTCCTTAACCTGTTCAGCAAGGGACAGAGCAATATCAATGTCATAACCTCTAATTTCAACTTCAACGCGGTCACCATCTGAAGTCCCCATACGTAATATAAAAAGACCCTGCCCGGCTCTGGTTCTTATGGTTGCACCGGGGATGCTGTTCAGTTTACGTCGCAGATCTGTTGCAATTTCCTGGCTGGACCTGTCTCTTCTGGATTGTTCCAAAAGGTTGATTCTGATCTCACCAAGATGGGATCCTGAGGAACGCCAGCCAACTCCCCCAAGGAAAGCAATGATACTTTCCATCTCAGGAACCTCTTTATTGATTATTTCTTCAACCTTAAGAGCTGTCTGGTCTAAAAGCTCAAGTTTTGAGCCAACCTCCATTTCAATATTGACTCTGACTTCACCTTCATCAGCCTGAGGCATCATTTCCGTGCCAATAAGAGGGATCAAAGTCAGGCTGCCCAGCAAAACCAGGACAGACAAGCTGATGGTCATTATTCTGTGTTTCAGGCAGAAGGAGAGGGTTGCTTTGTATGAGTCCTCCAAGCTCTGGAAAAAATTTGTGGAAACAGAGTTTATCCTGGTTACAAATCCATGGGAACCTTCTGCTTTGCCACTTGAGGTCAGGAACCTGGAAGAAAGCATGGGCACCAGGGTCAGGGCAACAGCAAGAGAACAGAGAAGGGAGAACCCTACCACATAGGCCAGCTGAGAAAACATGACCCCGGCCATGCCCCTGACAAAAATAAGGGGTACAAATACGGCCAGGGTAGTCAAGGTGCTGGCTGTAATGGCTGCGGCTACCTCTTTAGTGCCTTTGATTGCTGCCTGGGGCGGGGGAGTTCCTCCTTCGCGGTGACGATGAATATTTTCCAGGACAACGATGGAGTTATCCACAAGCATGCCCACACCCAGAGCAAGTCCACCCAGGGTCATTATATTTATGGTAAATCCGCCAAAATAGATTATTATGAAGGTGGCAATGATTGCAATGGGTATGGCCGTACCCACAACAGCGGTTCCCCGGATGCTTCTGAGGAAAAAAAGCAGAACCAGAACAGCAAAAAAACTGCCGTAAAAAAGCGAACCTGTAACATTGGAAATGGAGCGCTGAATATATTGAGAAGTGTCTATAATAGGTGTAATGCGCAGCTGGGGAATATCCTGGTTAACGCGCTCGATTTCAGACAAAACCTGTCTAACCACTTCAACAGTATTAGTCCCGGACTGTTTGTTTACAGCCAGTCTGACCCCGTCTTCGCCATTTACCCTGACTATTCTTGTGACCCGTTCCCATGAGTCGTTGATCTCGGCAATATCCCTCAGGCGGATAACTGAATCGTCACGCACGCCTATGATTGTCCGGCTTAGTTCCTCCAGGTCAGTAAATTCCCCCAGGGTCCTGATGGAAATCTCATGGGGACCGCTTTCCAGTATTCCAGCCGGAAGATTGATGTTTGCTTCTCTTATCTTCCTGATTATTTCATCAAGAGTCAGGTCTAAGGCCTGAATTCTTCCAGGCACAAGGTCTACATGG
>PWPY01000093.1 GCA_003558575.1 Desulfonatronovibrio sp. | reverse complement strand
ATACTTCCCGGGTTATACCAGACAAGGTTTGTAAGTTTGTCATGGATGTGCTTGTCAATCAGAGAAAATCTGGGATGTGGCCACGCTTGCCCTTTCTGCAATTCCCCGTCTTGTCCTGTCTGTGCACAGGAAATTTCAAGCCCATGTTCATCAAAACACTGTTTCTGACCTGAATACGGAATATTTTTTGATTCCCCGCGTACTGGCCAGGTCAGGTATCTTTGGTTTTTCCCACCATAAAACATTCTCCCGCCTTCTAGATGAATATACCAGGCATAGGCTGGGGCGATGGCAGCAGTTGTTGATGTCCAGTACCAGCCCAGAAAAATATCTTCAAAAGGATGGTCTGCGGGCAAAGCTGGCTTTCTATGTCCATGAGAAATTATGGAGCGCAGTTCACGTCTGTTGGGCATTCTCCAATCATTATATCCGGCAAACCCTTGTTTGTTGAGGTTTTTTATCTCTTCTAAGGCCTGGGGCCAGGTCAAAGGAAAATCAAAGAAATTGACCTTTCTGGTCCAGATAAGATTGCTTAAAAGGTCTTGAACGAGATCCATTTTTTCAGTGCTGAACCTTGGATATGGCCAGTCTTTCCCAATTTTGAAGGCGGCGTCCTGTCCGGAATTCAAACAGGGAATTTCAATACCTTTCTGATCAAAGCATTGTTCAAGTCCGGTATACAAAATATTTTTAATCATATTCTAACAGCAGTTTTTTAATCATCCTCAGTCAACTGGACTTTATCCTTTCCATCTCTTTCCATGAGCAGGACATCTACTTTTTCTGACAGGGAGGTGTTGACTTTTTTGCCAATAAAATCAGCATGGATGGGAAGTTCTCTGTGACCCCTATCTATTAGTACCAGAAGTTTAATGCTTCTTGGTCTGCCGAAATCAATCAGGGCTTCCAAAGCACTTCTGACAGTACGTCCGGTAAATAATACATCATCAACTAAGATGAGATCTTTTCCGGTTATGGAAAAAGTTATTTCAGTATTGTTAATAATGGGGGCAGATGCAAGATTGGTCCAGTCGTCCCGGTACAGGTTTATATCAAGCTTGCCTAAGCGTACTTTCTGCTGGGTCCGCTTTTCAATAATGCTCTGTATCCTTGAAGCCAGGTCAACCCCGCGTCTTTGAATACCAATGAGGGCCATACTGTTTATATCAGAGGTATGCTCTAATATTTCAAAAGTCATTCTTTCCAGTGTTTTGTTGATTTCTCTGGTATTGAGGATAATTCTTTCTTTCATGATTTTCTCCTTGACATACATCTAAACTACAAAAAGTATATCTGTTGGGTAATGAATGCAAGTCCTTGATTTCAATTCAGTAGAGCTATCCGTTAAATAATTGGGGTTTACAATGGTTAATATTAAAAAAAGATTCAAGATTAAGGGAATGACCTGTTCTGCCTGCGCAGCAAGGGTTGAAAGGGCAGTGGCCTGGGTGGAAGGGGTTGAAAAGGTAAGTATCAATCAGGCTACCGACACAATGCATGTTTAGTTTTCAGAAAACACTGATGTGTCCATAATTACCAATGCTGTTAAAAAGGCTGGGTATGAGGCTGTTCCTATAGATGAAGATTCTCATGTTTTAAAATTGCAGGTTAAGGGAATGACCTGTGCTGCCTGCTCTGCCCGTGTGGAAAAGATCCTTAAAAATCAGCCGGGGGTTCAGGATGCCCAGGTTAATCTTGCCAATGAGTCAGCAAGGGTCAAGTCTGACTCTAATTTCAGTTTTGAGGTTGCTGCAAAGGCTGTAAGTAAAGCCGGGTTTGAAATTTCAATCATTGAGGATGGTACTTCATCTTTTGACTTAGATGCGGCTGCAAAACTTCAGCAAATGAAACTTAAAGCTGTGGTAGCTCTCTGTTTTGCTGTACCTTTGATGGTGGTGGCCATGGGCGAGATGGTCGGGATTCCTTTGCCTGAGATAATAAGCCATCATTCAAATCCTCTTAACTTTGCCATTGCCCAGTTACTTTTGACGCTACCCATAGTTTGGTCAGGAAGACATTTCTACGTATATGGCTTCAGAAACCTTTTTCGCCTATCTCCCAACATGGACTCTCTTATAGCCATTGGTACTGGGGCTGCGCTTGTTTACAGCTTATGGAGTCTCGTGGAGATTATTCTTGATCATATGCCTCATGAAAAGGCTATGGATCTTTATTTTGAGTCTGCAGCGGTTATTCTTGCCATGGTTTCTCTTGGTAAATACCTGGAGCAAAAGGCTAAAACCAGAACATCTGATGCCATAAGGCAACTCATCAGTTTAAGGCCTGACACTGCAGTGATTGTTGAGGGCGATGAGCAGAAAACTATCCATGTGGATGAAATAGAAAAGGGACAGATAATTATTGTCAGACCCGGGGAAAGAATACCTGTGGACGGTATTGTGGTTAAAGGTAATTCATCTGTGGATGAGTCCATGCTTACCGGAGAAAGTATTCCCCTATCCAAAGCCCTGGGAGATATGGTTTATGGTGGTACACTTAATACAACGGGAAACATCAGGTTTCGGGCTGAAAAGGTTGGATCAGAAACAACGTTAGCCAGAATAGTAAAGATGATTGAAGACGCCCAGGGTTCCAAAGCACCCATTGCTTCTCTGGCAGACAGAGTAAGTTTGTACTTTGTCCCTGTGGTCATATTTATTGCGATTACTTCAGGCCTGGCCTGGCTCATACTTGGTCAAACAGAATTTACTTTTGCTTTGAGGATTTTTATTGCGGTTTTGGTTATTGCCTGTCCATGCGCACTGGGTCTGGCCACTCCCACAGCTATTATGGTGGGAACAGGAAGGGGGGCACAGCTTGGTGTGTTGATTAAGGGTGGTGAAATACTGGAAGCAGCCAAAAGCGTGCAGGTGGTAGTATTTGATAAAACCGGAACACTGACCATGGGAAAGCCTGCCCTTACTGATACTTTTATTTTGAATGAAAATTACAGTGAAGACAAGTTGTTTTCTTTTCTTGGCGGTGTTGAAGATCAGTCAGAGCATCCATTAGCCAGGGCTGTGGTTACCGGGATCCGGGAAAGATTTGAGGCTGGCTTTGCAGACATTGACAATTTTGAATCCATTCCCGGCAAGGGCGTTCGGGCTGTTATTGATAAACATGAGGTTGTGGCGGGAAGTTTTGATTTATTTAATGAGTTGATGCCAGATGAGGTTAGTCATGGTGACTTGGTAAAAATCAGAGAGGACTTGAGCAGTCAGGGCAAAACACCTTT
>PWPY01000219.1 GCA_003558575.1 Desulfonatronovibrio sp. | reverse complement strand
GTTACTCTTTACCGTCATTCCGGCGAAAGCCGGAATCCAGTGCCATTGAATAGCCATATTACGTATGTGGTGAATAGTTACAAAATATTTTTGACAGAATTATTGAGCTATTAATGACCATCGATAATAAGCTCCACCTCATCCTTAGAAAGACCTGTAGCCTGGACAAGTTCATTAATGGAGCGTCCATTTTTATATCCGGTAATTATTGTATTCTTCATAAAGTGAGGGGATTTGGTGAATTTTTCAGCCTGTTTAATGAGCTTAGTAAGTTCCTGGACTCTTTTTTCAATTTTGGACTCAAGATTAATGAGTTCTTTTTGTCTATGTTCAAAGGTTGATACAAGTTCCTTTTCAAGTTGGGCGTTGAATTCCAGCTTTTCAATGAAACCTTTTTGGTTTTTCTGCATTTGTTCCAGCAGGGCTTCAGATTTACGAAGACGGTAGAAAAAAATAAAAACAAGAACGAGAAGCAGGATTTCAATCCCGCTGACAATAAGTATAGTCCACTGAAATGAATTCATCTTAGTTGCAAAGCCCTGTATTTAGACCTTGATATCCAGGATATGATCATCTTCTTCCGGGATGAAAAATTCTTCTTCTTTATTTTCCTTGGGAGTATGTTGCTTTTCATTAGATGAACCGCCCTGGGAGTTACGTTCTTTAACGGTGTTAGATGTCTGTTGAGATTTTTCAGACTTGGCGACCTGCTCTGCTTCACGTTGCTGTTTCAAGACAACCAGATGGCTCAAGAAAGCCTGATGCGCTCCTGGAGCGTTCTGAGCAGCAATCTGGAAATGCTGTGCCAATGGGGCCTGAGAAAGTACAACAGGCAGGTCTATGGGCCTGATCATTTTATCTCACCAGATACTCCTCAATAAGTATATCTTTAACATTGCCTGAACTTAGATATTGATTGACTACAGATAAAAGATCATTTTTTATTCTGTCAGTATTGTCCTTATTCTGTAGGAATATTGTTTCCTGGTTGTTGAGATAGTAGTAGGTTGCATCCCTCAGGATGATATTTTTATCTCTTATTTCTCTGGCCAGCCTTTCATTGTGCGCGGGTAGAGAAAATCTGGCATGCAGGAAGCGAATACTTTCCTGCGTCCTCATCTCTACCATAAATGGCTCAAGGTTAATTATTTCATCGAATACTGGTTCCTCAGGCTCAATAGCAGTCTGCTCTTGAGTTGCAGCAGGGTCCTGTGGTGCGGGGATATCTTTTTTTCCAGAGAAAAATAGCAGGTAGATTATCAGTAATAAAACAATGAGCAGAAAGATAGATATGCTTAGAAATATTTTTTTATTATCTTTCCCCGGTGCTTTACTGGTTTCCTGTTCAATCTTTCCAGGTTCTTGAGACTCTTCCTCCCCGCCCTGATCTGAAATATCATCAAAATCCTCTTCCTCTTCTTCAAGAAAAGGAGCGTCATCAAGGTCAAGTTCTACTTTATCCTTGGCACGATCAATATCAAGATCACTCTTGTCTAAGGTGACCTTTTTGTCTTGAGGATCGTCATTTTCTGCCATAATATTTTATACTTGCATGGAGTATATAGAAAAAACCAGAAAATTATTTTTCAAATATTTTGTCAATTTTCTGGCCCAGGGTGTCGGCGGTAAAAGGTTTAACAATGTAGTTTGAGACTTTAGCCTGTACTGCTTCAATGATATTTTCCTGCTGAGCTTCAGCAGTAACCATTAAAAAAGGCATGTCAGCAAATTCTTCGCTGGCACGTACTTTACGCAGAAGTTCAATGCCGGTCATTTTGGGCATATTCCAGTCGCTGACAATGAAGTCAATTTTGTCTTTGTTAAGGATTTCCCACGCAGTTGTACCGTCATCAGCTTCAACCATATTGGTGAATCCCAGTTGCCTGAGAATGTTTTTAATGATTCTGCGCATAGTGGAGAAATCATCAACTACCAGAACCCTCATTTGTTTATTGATCGCCATCATTTCCTCCTAAATTTGGTCATGCTCTTGAGTAAATTTTTTTTGAATTTTTGCTATAGCCTGTGAATGAAGTTGTGAAACTCTGCCTTCAGTAACCTCAAGTACTTGTGCAACTTCTTTCATTGTAAGGTCTTCTTCGTAATACAACGACAGAACCATACGTTCTTTTTCAGTAAGCCTGTCAATAATTGTGGCTACTTTATCAACAAGATCATTAAAGATCATGCTCAGCTGGGGTTCATTTAAAATATCCTGTTCCCCGGCAATAGTAAAGTTTTCCTGAACAGCTTCTAAGCTGAGACAAATCTGATTCTGGAGAGCCAGAAGCCCTTCTTCAACTTCATCAAGGGAGTAACCTGTAATTTTTTTAATCTCAAGATTCGTGGGTTTGGTTCCAGAATTCTGTTCAAAATCTCGAATACATTCTTCTAAGCGCTTTACTTTTTTTCTCAGCCCTCTTGAGAACCAGTCCATCTTGCGGAGCTCATCAAGCATGGCTCCTTTTATCCGGTTGTCAGCAAAAGTTTCAAATTTGATTTTATGTTTGGGATCAAAATTGCCAAGGGCTTCCATCAGTCCAAGAGTCCCGGCACTGACAAGTTCTGCAACCTCTACGTGTTTGGGCAGACGATACTTGAGCCTGGATGCAGTGATCTTAATTTTTTGCCCATAGGCCCTGACAATTTCGTCTTTTTGACGCGCAGAGAGCTCTTTAAAGGAAGTATCCGTATTCTCGAGAATTTGCCATGGATTATTCCTGGAAGAGCAATTTTTTCCAGAAGAACTTAATGTTTCCATCTAAATTTTTGTCCGGTTCCCACTTATTTACTGTTTTGGCTAATTCCGTCAATGCCTTAGATGCGGGTGAGTCTAAATCATAATGGCAAAAGGGAACTTGACTGGCAACTGCTTTTTTGACCTTAGAGTCAAGAGGGACAATTCCTGAAAGTTCCAGAGAAACACCACTTAAAAAGTGGTCACAGGCATTATAAAGCTTTTTAAATACATTCCTGGCTTCTTCTTTGGATTTTGCCCAGTTTACAATGACTTTAAACCGGTCAATATCATGTTTTGTCTTGAGAACCTTAATCAGCGCATAGGCATCAGTAAGGGACGTCGGCTCAGGGGTTAGTACCAGAAGTCTTTGCTGTACTGCAAGGTTAAAGTAGACGACATTTTCGTTGATACCGGCACCTGTATCAACAATAAGGTAGTCAAGTTCATCTTCCAAGAAATCCATGGCTTCCAGGAGTTCAAGCTTTTGGCCTGTGGAGAGGGAAAGCATTTCACTGACACCTGACGCTGCAGG
>PWPY01000232.1 GCA_003558575.1 Desulfonatronovibrio sp. | reverse complement strand
ATTTCTGTTTTTGGATTTCGTGAAATGACCTGATTCTCTGGGCTGCTTCTCTGATTATTTCCAGGTCTTGTTCATCAACATGATTCAAGGAATCCTGAATTGCTTCAGCAGACAGGGTAATGTTTTCTGCCTCAAAATCTTTGCAGTCGAATTTACGGGTATACTCAACTATGGCCCGGTCGCCCTGGTCCATGACCTTTTGCAGTATTTCCCTGACCGGTCCTTCCACAGAAAGGTCTGGCTTTATTCTGCTTACAAGCCAGGATTTTATGGGAGGCCAGTCGTTTCTGGATTCATAGGAAAAATTCTTACCAAACATGTATTCTCCAAGTTTTATTCTTTTTATGATTTTTTAGTCATTCTTATGTCCTGTCTGGTTACAGGGTGCGGATTTAATAACCCTTGACCGAAAAACTTAAATTTAATCAGTCAATTTATCAAGAAAAAGGTTTCAGGTAATTATTCGCTATGCTATTGGGGCAGCCTGCATCTTGAGTAGTTTGCAGAAATGGTGAAAACTAATAAGGCTGCAGGCTTTCTGAATGGGGCAAAACGGGGTGAACATTTGCGATTTCAAATTACTCTTCGAACCTTGCAGATACTATGTTTTTACCCTGTATATCAGGCATGAGGGCGGAAATTCTGCCTGGCTCAAGCCCCAGTCTTTCTTCATAGATATATATGTAGGTAAAAACTTTTTCAATATAATCTCTTGTTTCATTGAATGGGATATTTTCCACCCAGATATCAGCGGCAATGGTTCCATTATCAGGAAGCCATGCTTTTACCCTGTGTGCCCCTGCATTGTAAGCTGCTGTGGCGAGGACAGGATTGTTCTGGAGTTCATCTTTACGCATTTTCAGATAGTAGGTTCCGAACCTGATACTGGTTTCTGGGCACAATAATGCGTACTGGCTGGTAAACCTTTCACCAAGTTTAGAAGATATCAGCCTGCCTGTGGCAGGCATGATTTGCATAACTCCAAGGGCCCCGGCAGATGATCCTACATCAGCCATGAACATGCTTTCCTGCCTTGCCAGAGCAAATACCCAGGATGGTTCGAGATTCCTGAGTCTTGAGTATCTGGTAATGTAATCAGAGTATGAAAGGGGAAACCTGATAGTAAGGTCATCAAATTCTCCGGCATTGGCTGCGGCAATGATGGCTCTGTCCTGCCAGCCCATATCATGGGCAATAATGGCGGCAGCCTTCATCTGTTGAGAGTTTTTTCCCCTCAGGGCAAAGATCCACTCGCGTCTGGCATCAATTATTCTGGAAAGATAGAAAAGCTCTATGGCTCTCATTATTCCAGGATCAGAGCGTAGCTGGATTATTTCAGAGCCATGAGCATTTATGGCGGAGTAGTCCAGCCGGAACGGCTGGCTTATTCTGTCGGCTGCAAGCATGGAAAAATAGTTCTGCCTGTTTGCAATGCTCAGGTAGCTGGCTGTAGCTTCCTGAATCCGGCCCTTTTCCTCAAGTATTCGTCCCTTCCAATATGCCCAGCGTGGACTTTGTTGCTGGGATTCATCCAGCATTTCCCATGCTTTCATGGCCAGCTCCCAGTTCTGGGCAAAAAGCGCACTTCTGACGTACCATTCTTTAAGTCTTGGGGTCATTATCTTTTCCGGAATCAGCTCAAAATAATCCAGTGCTTCCGGGTGTTTGCGAAGGGATAGATATAAAGCAATTTCCCGGCTGATGGAATCCGTATTCATGGCCGTAAGATCCTGCTCTGCCTGAAGCCTCTGCCATTGGTGCATGGCTTTGGGGGTATCTTCCCTGAGAAGCCTGCCCATGCCCTGGGAAAGTATTTTTTCAGCCATAGGGTGGGTTTGCGCAGGCCAATTTATTTCTAAGGTGCGTTGGGGGCTGTTTATGACTTCAAGCCATAAATCAAGAAGAGGCTTATCTTCCGAGGGAAGATATCTTTTAAGATACCTGGCAAGACCATGCTGACCCTGGTCAATGGATAGATCAATTCTCTGCCATGTGAGTTCTGTGGTCAGCTTGCCCTCATTTCTCCATGCGTCAAAAACCGGGTCACAGGCACTGGGCCTTGATCGGCCATGAAGCCAGAGTTTTTGTGCCTCTTCCCATGCCTGATCTTTTTTATCGGTCTCAATCAGTGCCCTGGCATAGGAACATTGCAGGGTCTGGGAAGTCTGGGGCTGGTAGTCTCTGACCAGTCTTTTCCATTGATTATTGTCAGCCAGAAAAGATAGCCAGTCCTGCCTGAGTCTTTGTTCCAGGGGGGTAGATCTGTACTTGTCTAAAAAAGTCAGAATTCTGTTTTCATTCTGGATGGAAATATTTTTCTTAAGATCTTCATAGACGAGATATGGATAAAGGGTATAACTTTCAAGGCCTGGAAGAAGTTCCCGGACTTGTTCGTCAAGGCCGCTTTGAATGGCCTTTTCTGCTGCAATAAAGTCCTGCCTCTGCTGTTCTATTGAGGCAAAAACAGGATGGGAAAAAGTTATTAATATTGCAGTCAGAAAAACAGCAATAATATTTTTGGCACGCATATAGTCTGCTCCTGATGTATGTTTTGTTAGAGATGCTTCACATTCTATAATGCCACAGGAGGTGGTTGTGCGCAAGGGGGGAGGGCGTTATTTTTTTATGGCATTTAAAACAAAATCAATCACCTGATCCACGCACTGGTCCAGACTGTAATTTGCAGTTTCCAGGACAAGATCAGGGTCTGAAGGTTCTTCATATGGAGCTGATATTCCAGTATAGTTTTTGATTTTCCCCTGTCTGGCCATTTTGTACAAGCCTTTGACATCACGTTCTTCACAAACTTCTAAGGGACATTTGACATATACTTCAAAGAATCGGTCGCAGTTAATGATTCCCTTTACTTTCTGCCGGTCAGCACTCAGGGGTGAAATAAACGCGCTCATGCAGATTATTCCGGCGTCAAGGAATAATTTTACCATTTCAGCTATGCGCCTTAAGTTTTCAGCCCTGCCCTCAGGAGAAAAGCTCAGGTCGCTGCATAGGCCATGACGAACATTATCACCATCAAAAACATAGGTCAGCCGCCCCATGGAGTGGAGTTTTTCTTCTGCAGCGTGAGCTATGGTTGACTTGCCCGAACCGGACAGTCCTGTGAACCAGAGGATAATGCTTTTCTGGCCCAGAAGTTGTTCTCTCAGACCCTGGTTTACTTTGCCTCTGTAGGGAACAGTGTTTGGACAAGCCATGCGTTATTCTCCTTTGTGGTGTTTATAATGCCAGTCCCAGGCAGTTTTAATAATTGTCTGCAGGTCATTAT
>PWPY01000065.1 GCA_003558575.1 Desulfonatronovibrio sp. | reverse complement strand
TAGAAAAAGACAGTTTGAGTCAGGAAATGATCTGCCATATATAATAATTACTGGAGATGAATGGCAAAGACTGAGCATATGTGAAAGCAAGGTGGTCGCTGATGATTTTATAATTCGACCATGGTTGTCCTGTGAGTTGAAATGGCGGGTCAAGGCAGGGTTCCTCGCTATAAGTCAAGTGGGATATATCAAGCAGATGATTTATCATGACCCGGAAAGTAAAGCTTTGAACAGGTCTGGATTGAAAAAATCTCTACGGGAGGAAATAAATCGTCTGGGTAGAAAAAAAGCATGGTTATCCCTGGCTGTTCTGGACTTCAGTCAGCGTGACTGGATGGAAGTCAGCCAGGGTGTTGAAAATATAAGTAAGCTCAAGAAGATGCTTTTGAGATTTCTTGGTGGATCGTTGCGTAATTATGACTTGTTAGGGCAGTTAGAAACAGAACGAATATGTATAATTTCGGGTGATTGTGATTATAACTGTTTGACAGGTCTTATAAACAGGCTTCAGCTTGCTGTTAAAAGTTTTGTTGCAGGGTCTCAGTTTAAAGATGTTGAAGTTTCTTTATGTGGTCTATCAAGAAGTTTTATTATCGATTCAACTTTTGGGGACAGTGAGAAATGTTTTGAGCATCTGTGGAACTGGATAGCAAGTATAGAACAATTACCTGAAGGGATTGAGTCGAGTGCAGTATGTTTGGACAAAAATGGAATATCACCGCTGTAACTTAGAAGGAGCGTTATGAAAGTCAGATTTTTGGGTGCAGCCAGGGGCGTTACAGGCTCCTGTTATATGATGAAAGTCAAAGGAGTGAGGTTTGCTGTTGATTGCGGACTGCACCAGGGTAATAGTGAAATTGAAAAAAGAAATTGGGAAACAGATATTTATGATCCGGAAAAAATAGAATTCATTATGATTACCCATGCCCATATTGATCATTGCGGGCTATTGCCCAAAATGGTCAAAAATGGCTTCAGAGGGAAAATATACGCAACGCCTCCTACGGTTGATCTTTTGGAAATAATGCTCAAGGACAGCGCTTATATTCAGGAAATGGAAGCGGAGTGGAAAAGCAAGAAGCGATCAAGACATGGCAGGGCAGGTGATTCCCCCTTGTATACCCAGGATGATGTGGAGAAAACTCTGGGGCTGATCAAGGCTGTTGAGTATAATGAAGAATTTTCACCTTTTGATGGTGTTAATATTTTATACAAAGATGCAGGACATATCCTTGGCTCTTCCATAATTGAAATCAGGGTTGATGAAGAAAAAGACAAAAGAGTTAAACTGGTCTTCTCAGGAGATCTTGGCCGTCCTAATCAGCTCCTGGTAAGAAATCCCAGTTATTCTGAAGTGGCAGATTTTCTTTTTCTTGAGTCCACCTATGGTAACCGGGATCATAAAAATGAAGACCAGAGCCGTGAGGAACTTCTTGAGGCCATAAATTACAGCTACAACAAAGGGCAGAAAGTTATTATTCCGGCTTTTGCTTTAGAAAGGACCCAGGAAGTACTTTACTCCCTGTATCTGCTTTACAAAGAGGGAAGACTGCCCACTGACATGCCCATATTTCTTGACAGCCCTCTCGCTATCAGGGCAACACAGATTTTCAGTAAACATTACAGATACTTTGACGCTAAGACCAGGGAGTTTTTCAAGGCTGGTGAAGATCCTCTGCGCATTCCCAACCTCAAGCTCAGTGAAACTCCGGCACAATCTATGAGTATAAACAGTCTTGAAGGTCCCGCTGTAATTATCTCGGCCAGCGGCATGGCCAATGCCGGCAGGGTAAAACACCATCTGAGGCATAATATATGGAAAAAAGGGGCAAGCATTGTTTTTGTGGGTTTTCAGGCTAAAGGTACTCCAGGTAGAAAGATCGTGGACGGTGCCGATACAATCAAGATTTTAGGTGAAGAGCTGGCTGTAAATGCCAGGGTTTTTACCATTAATGGATTTTCAGCCCATGCCGGGCAGAGTCATATACTCGAATGGCTTTCAAACTTTCAGAATCATGGTATGAAAGTTTTTCTAACTCATGGTGAGTATGGAACCCAGAAGATATTAGCTGAGCTTATAAAAGAAAGGTTCGGGCATGAAGTACATATACCTGATTATCTTGAAGAATGCGAACTCAAGGCAGACAGGATTTATGAGACCATAAGTAAGGTTCAAAGCGAATCGTTTAAGGTTAACTGGGATTATGTATTAAATCAGTTGGAAAATCAGGTCTCTGAACTAAGAGATAATCAGAGCCATATAGGTTCCATGAGCTGGTCTGATCAAGTGGAGCTGCGCGATGAAGTGCTTGAGGCAGGGACTGTTTTATCCAGACTTCTTTCTTCAGTGGTTAAAAAGGGTAGTTCTCAAGAGAAAGGAAACTATAAAAGCTGAAAAACATGAGGATAATCTCGGGTCAATATAAAGGGCGGGTGCTTAAGACGTGTTCCGGCCCGGGATATCGTCCCGCAACAGGAAAGGTCAGGGAATCGGTTTTCTCTATGCTTGAGTCCAGAGGCATTGACTGGAGCAGGATAAGGGTCCTTGATGTTTTTGCAGGCAGCGGAGCATTGGCGCTTGAATGTTTAAGCCGTGGAGCCATGTCTGCCTTGCTTATTGAGAAAAATTTTAAAGCCTGTTCTGTAATCAGGGAAAATATATCCCTGTTAGGTATCAGTAGAGAAAAAGTACAGGTGTTAAAAGTCGATGCCTTGAATTTTTTAAGTTCTTCTTCAGGTCAATCTTTTGATCTAATATTTGTTGATCCTCCTTATGGTAAAAACCTTCTTGAGCCAACCCTTAGGTCTCTATTCCAAAAAGATATGGTAATTAGAGGTGGTTATATCTGTGCGGAAATTGAAGCTAACCTTGATTTTGATCCAGTAGAGCTTTCCCATGCAGAACTTGTTAAAGATAAACATTTTGGACAGACCAGGATTTTAATATGGAAAATAAATTAAAAATAGCAGTATACCCGGGTACTTTTGACACTTTGACCAACGGGCATGTCAGCCTTATTTTACGAGGACTTGATATATTTGATGAGATTATTGTTGGAGTTGCCCTTCATTCATCCAAAAATCCTTTATTTGATCTTGATGAAAGGGTCAGGATGACCAGAGAGGTCTTTAAAAATGATGAAAAAATAAAGGTAGAACCGTTCAAGGGGCTGCTTATGGATTACGTGCGTGAAAAAAGAGCAGTTGCCATCCTGAGGGGGATGAGGGCTGTGGCTGATTTTGAGTATGAGTTCCAGATGGCATTGATGAACCGCAGGCTTGACAGG
>PWPY01000035.1 GCA_003558575.1 Desulfonatronovibrio sp. | reverse complement strand
CGAGCGCGGCAATCCTTGTTGCGAGCGGAGCGAAGCAATCTCAGCTTGAGGCAAATTAAAAATTACTCAGAGGTTTGATCCCGGGCATGCCCGGGTGGGACGCTTCTAAGCAATTTCATAAAAAACTGGACCCCGGATCAAATCCGGGGTGACGGTTAAAGTAGATCCTTGCCTTTTTCCGTCATTCCGGCGAAAGCCGGAATCCAGGATTAAAGAGGTGCAAGCTACTCGCAGGCTTGATCCCGGTCCGCCCGGATGGCACGCTTACAAATAAGACTTACAGGTTCTGCATCGATATTAAGGGGTAACTCCATAAATGATGGGGTTGCCCCTTTTAATTTGAGAATTTATGAGTTATTGTAGAGCTCATGAACAACAGGTGGAGAAATCCTTTTTTCAGCTCAATTTTCTTGAACATCAAGCCCATATATATTGAGGATTATAAATATGCTGGATGAAATCTGGTCCCACTTTTATACTTGGCTGGATACTATTCTCATTGCTCCTTTCAGAGCATTTGAGATACCTATTGTAGGTTTCTATTTTGGGACCTTTATTCTCTGTCTATGGTGCATCCTTCTTGGAGAACTGACATTCAGACTGGCAGCTTTAGTCAACAAATCATACATGAATAAGCTCAGGGCTCAGGCTGTTAAGATGCATAACCTGTCCATAAAGGCCATTGTGCTCAAAGATAAGGACAACTTCAGGTCATGCAACAAAGAAGCTAATGAAGCCTTTGGAAAATATTTTTTCAATATGATTACTCAGGGTGCGGCATTTCTGTGGCCCGTGCCTTTTGCCCTTGGATGGATGTCCACAAGGTTTTCTAATGTTGAATTTGAGATGGCCATAACCCTGCCTTTTATTGGAAATACTGTTGGTTTTGCAGCTGTCATGATCCCCATGTATATTCTGAGCAGAATCTTCTGGGGTCATCTTAAGCCGCACCTGTATTTTTTTAATAAGGACCCCAGGGTAGGCATTGATGAAGGTGAAGAAGAAATGATCAAATGGGAAGACATAAACAAACATCGGGGACTGCCGGAAAGATTCTGGCGCAACCATGAAACACAGGAAATCAATAAAAGGTAAAATAAATGCGCATTGGTCAATATGAATTTGAAGAGTTTATTGAAGTTGTCAGAAACTTTCACGGCAGTCCAGCCCCCGGAATCATCATTGGTGGAATGATGGTTGATATGGCCAGGGAAAACCTGCCCCCTGATACAATTTTTGATGCCATCGCTGAAAGCCCCAAGTGTCTGCCAGATGCAATCCAGCTGCTTACCTTGTGTACAGTGGGTAATGGCTGGCTTAAAATAATCAATCTGGGCCGATACGCCTTAACCCTTTATGACAAATATAATGGCCAGGGAGTTCGGGTATATATTGATGTTGAAAAACTCAAGAAATGGCCTGAAGTCCATGCCTGGCTTTTGAAACTCAAACCCAAAAAAGAACAGGACTTTAACCTGCTGATGTCTCAGATCAAAGAAGCAGGCTTTGGCATGTTTACAGCTGTTCCCATCCAGGTAGATCTTGACCAGCTCTCAACCAAGAAAATGCGTAAAATCGTAATCTGTCCCATCTGCCATGAGCCATTTCCAGGCAACGATGGAGCAGCGTGCCGGGGATGTCATGGAGACAGCCCCTATGTGGAGCAGGTTGAATGCCATCCTGAACCTGAACTGAATAAAGTACCTTTGAATGAAGCTGTTGGACAAAAGGCCTCCCACGACATGACCGGCATAAATCCGGAGGCCGGCTTCAAAGGACCTGTAATTAAAAGAGGCCAGGAAATTAATATTGGCGACATGTGCAGATTGCAGCAAATAGGCAGAAATAACATCTACTCAGATGAAGTACCTGATGATAAAGAATGGGTCCACGAAGATGACGCAGCAAGGCAGTTTGGCGAAGTTATGGCTGGAACCGGAGTTACATTTGATCTGCCACCAAGGGAAGGTAAAGTAAACCTTAAGGCATCAAGGGACGGCCTGCTGAAAATTAACAGGCAAAACCTTCTGGCCTTTAACCTCGTTCCCCAGGTCATGTGCGCCAGTCGTCAAAACTATGTAATGGTTAATAAAGATACCATAATTGCCGGCACAAGAGCCATACCACTGTACATCTCAAGGTCCAACTTTCAAAAAGCCATGCAGGTACTCGACCCTGAACCACTTTTTCAGGTCATGAAACTGCCTGAGCGCAAGGTTGGGCTGCTCATAACCGGGACTGAAGTTTACAATGGAATAATCAAAGACCGTTTTGAGCCTATTATAACCGACAAGATCCAGAAGCTTGGGTCAAATGTTATCCAGACAATAATCTGCCCGGACGATCGTGAAAAAATCAAGACTTCCATACAGGAACTTATCAGTTCGGGCTCGGAAATTATTGTAACTACAGCAGGACTTTCTGTTGACCCTGATGATGTAACCAGGAAAGGCATTCAGGATGCCGGAGCTTTGGATATCCTTTACGGAGCTCCTATCTTACCCGGAGCCATGACCATGCTTACAAGTATCGGTTCAGTATCAATAATTGGTGTGCCTGCCTGTGCCCTGTACTTTAAGACAACGAGCTTTGATTTGCTTTTGCCAAGAATCCTGGCCGGGGTAAAAATTACTCGTCTTGATCTTGCTCATATGGCTGACGGTGGACTGTGTCTGGCCTGCAAGTCATGCACATATCCAAAATGTCCCTTTGGGAAGTAGGTAGAAGTTTTAAGTTTTAAGTGTTAAGTGTTTATCGTAGCCGAACTCTTTACATCTTAAGCTTTTATTTATTATGGGTTACAGTTCTTTTGAAAATCTGGATGTCTGGAAAAGGTCATCAAAGCTATCTGTTCTGGTTTATAGGGTGTTAAAGAATTGCCCAGACTATGGGTTGAAAGACCAAATGACCAGAGCTGCTGTTTCTATTCCAAGTAATATTGCCGAAGGGTGTGAGCGGGATTCAAAGGCTGAAAATATCCGTTTCCTTCATATTGCTAAAGGATCAGCAGCCGAACTGCGCACTCAAGTCTACATAGCCTGGAAAATAGGCATTATATCAGAGGATGATAAATGTATTGTTGTGTCTGAACTGAAGCAAATATCATCAATGCTTCAAGGTTTGATCAAATACCTTAAAACCTAAATCGTAAAACTTAAGTAACTGTTTACCACATATGTAATATGGCTATTCAACGGCTCTGGATTCCGGCTTTCGCCGGAATGACGGTAAAAAGTAACAGCTTGCTTTAACCGTCACCCCGGACCAGATCCGGGGTCCAGTTTTTCTT
>PWPY01000242.1 GCA_003558575.1 Desulfonatronovibrio sp. | reverse complement strand
AGAGCAAAAGCAGGCAGAAGCAGTGTGCCAAGGCCAAAGCCTGAAAACAGGGTCAAACCTGAAGCCAGAAGGGCAGCAAAACAAATGATTAGTATATCCATGACTTGGAGCTTCCTTAGATGGTCAACAAAAACAGTGGCTATTCAGTACTGTCGGAACCAGGCATCTTTCTGACCCATAGATCCCTTTGTGGAAAGGGGATTTCAATATTATTGCTATTAAGGGCGTTGTAGATTTTCATGTATAGTTCATGTGTGACCAGTCCTCTTTGCACAGGATATTCTATCCAGCAGAGCAGTTCAAAGTCCAGACTGGAATCACCGAATCCGCGCATGCGCACACGCGGCGCAGGCTGTTTACATACATATGAATGTTCAGAAGCAACATCTTCCAGCACTGTTACCACTTTTTTAACATCTGACCCGTAAGCAACCCCGACTTTGATCCGAATTCGGTATTTGACCCAACGTCCTCCAGATTCATTGACTATTTTGGAATTGGCGATGACAGAGTTGGGGATGGTCACTTCAACGTCATCACGGGTCAAAAGCCTTGTGGACCTTATTCCCACCTTGGTCACTTCTCCGCGTTCACCAGAATCCAGAACTATGTAATCTCCAAGTTTATATGGGGCATCAGCAATGATGAAAAATCCCGCAAAAAGATTTGCCAGAGTGTCCCGGGCTGCGAAACCAACAGCTATGCCAAGTACACCAGCGGAAGCCAGCCATGCAGTGGCATCGATATCCCATACCTGCAGCATCGAATATGAGCCAATGGCAACAATCAAAACCGTCATCATTAAATCGAAGAGTGGGAGAGTACGCTCTTCAACAATGGCAAACCGATCCCGGACCTTGCCAAGCATCTCTAAGGCAATGCGGCTGGCGTTGAGGGCGGCGCGCATCAGCTGCAGAATAAGCAGACTTAAAAGGATCTTGACAATAAGACTGGTGATGTAGGCACTAAGCGACAGGACATGAAGTGCTGTAACCAGGCTGATATAGCCAATGGCGATGGCTGCAACATGCCCTCCTATCCGGACTAAATCTGCCAGGAGAGCAGTGTTTGTCTTATGGGAAACTCTAAGGCCCCAGAACAGGATGAAACGTCTAATCAGAAAAGCCAGAAGAAAACCAGCTAAGACTACGACCAGAGCCAGTAGTGCCGGATAGTTAGCAAGCAGATGCCAGAGTGTTTCAAGCCATGAAGGAAGCCAGGAAGGAGTATCTATTACATTTTCGTTTGTATTGTTCATGGTTGCCCGTAATTTGATAGAAAGTGCTTATGAGAATAAAATGAAATACAAAATCTGGCACTATGATATTTTGAAAACCAGATATTTTCAAGCACGCTTGCTCTGTATATAGGTAATTGGATCATTGACAGGAAACTGATAGGCGGTTAAGTAAAATCGCAACTACTTAACATGTTGCCCTTATGGAGGACCTTGTCATGATTTATGATGCCCGGAAGCTTGCTGATTTATTCAAGGTGCTTTCTTCACCTTCCAGAGTCAAAATGTTGGAATTGATTAAAAACAGGTCTCTTTGTGTCAGTATCTTAGCAAAAGAGTTGCACATGAGTCCGGCTGCAGTTTCCCAGCATCTAAGGATATTGCGAAGTGCTGATCTGGTTAGGGGTGAAAAGCGGGGCAACTATGTTCATTATATAGCTGACAATGAAAAATTAAAAAAATGGCAGAAAAAGATTCATCTTTTTCTTGAACCGCCTCTATCCTGAATCAGTACCGAGTAGATCATGGAAATATCCATTTTTATTTATCCGGTTATTTTTCTGGCTTCTTTTGTTTTGTCCATGGCAGGACTGGGTGGGGGGCTGATTTTTGCCCCGTTATTCATCCTCATTGGATTTGGACAGATTCCGGCAGTGGCTTCGTCGCTACTGCTCAATGGTCTTGGGGCCATGACTGCTTCATTCATATACATTCGGAGCAGGCTCGTGGATTTTTCTCTTTCTATTCCTTTGATTATTTCTTCATGCCTGGCAGCTCCAGTTGGGGCCATGACTGCCAAGTGGGTTGATCAGAAGTATTTTCTCACAGCCATGTCCGTAGTTGTTCTGGGGGCAGGTATCAGGATGCTTTTAACCTCCCGCATGCAATTTGGGGATGCATCCCAAAGGCATGTCTGGTCCTGGTCCAAGCTCATCCAAACGTCTTTTCTGGGGCTGGTTATTGGATTTATGGGTGGGATGCTGGGTATAGGCGGGGGAATCTTTGTTGTGCCGCTTCTGGTTTATCTTCTTCACGTCCATCCCAAAACAGCAGCTGCAACCACAGACTTTATTGTGTTTTTTTCGTCTTTTGCAGGCTTTTTCACTCATGTGGCTATCGAGGCCCTGAATTGGAAGTTCCTGATTCTGGCAGGTCTGTTTTCTTCCACAGGAGGGCTGCTTGGCTCCAGGCTCATGAGCTCCAGGCTCAGCGGAAACTTTGTAAAAAGATTATTTGGCGTGATACTTGTTTTTCTGTCAGCCTATCTGTTTTACCGAGGTATTTACAGTTAAATGGAAATGCTGAACTGATATGAGATCCCTCGGCGTTTGAAGTGGAATTGCTGCTCACAGTTTTTTTATCTGCCTCGCTTTCGGCTGGGAGTTTTCTAATGTTCACCAAAGGGGGATTTCTGTTCCCATGAAACGTCGAGTAACCAATATATGAATCAGATACAAAAAAAAACCATGGTTGATAACCACCAGTCCTGTCCTTTGTGCTCAAGCCAGAGTGCTTTTTTTTGTAATTGCCAGGGCCGTGTTTTTTATATTTGTGAAACCTGTGATCTGGTTTTTGTTTCCCCGTCTGATCGGCTGACCCCAAAAGGAGAAAAGAACAGATACTTAGAACATAATAACAACCCCGAAGACAAAGGGTATCAAAGATTTTTGTATCCTGTAGTTGAAACGGTTTTGTTAAATCACGAGTCCCCTGCTGCTGGTCTGGATTATGGTTGTGGAACAGGTTCTCCTCTTCCCGGGATGCTCAGGGAACATGGATTTTATATGGATGTTTATGATCCTTTTTTTGCACCCCATAAGGAAGTATTTGGTAAAAAGTACGACTTTATTACCTGTACGGAAGTTATAGAACATATGCGGTGTCCAGGGGAAAACATCTTCACCCTGTGGAGTATGCTGAAGCCCGGGGGAGGGCTTTTTATCAAAACACAATTCAGAATACCTTCCTGTGATTTTTCCAACTGGCACTACATAAGAGATCTGACCCATATTGTGCTTTATTCTGAAAAAACCATGAAATGGCTTGCCAAGACCCTCCCGGCCCATTTGAGTTT
>PWPY01000345.1 GCA_003558575.1 Desulfonatronovibrio sp. | reverse complement strand
TTTGGCAGTTTCTCGAAATCGTGGATCACAACTTCACAATTTCGGCCAAAAAGATCAGCTATGCCCTCAGCCATTCTTATGTAGTTCTCAAAAATGCATTTTTTTATTTCGCTCATGATTGCCTACCTTCTTTGATCTTTACTTGACTTCCTATTTCAACAAAAATTTGAAGTTGTCAACAACTTTTTTTGATAACTTCAACAAAATGTTGAATAAAAACTTTAATGAAGTATGCTTTTGAAAATGACTTGTATTTTGCTTAGAGAAAAAGAATGCCTCATGCCCGGACTGAAACAGGACTTGAGGCACAGTGTAATTTATGAGGAAGAAAAAGGTGTGAAAGACAAGCGTAGCAATATAAAGGTGCATTTTTGAGGAGATTGAATCCGTGATGCAAACTTCTTGGATAATCAAAGAATATTCGTAACTTATTTTCACTTTATCCAGATATAAATTTTTGTTACCTATTGCCTGACTGGGATAACCTCTCTCTTTTTGGAGCAGTTGAATGTCAAAACAACAATATGATAATAGCCAGGAAGCTATGCCATTTCAGGACTATCATGATATTTTCATGAATGCCCCAATGGGCATTTTTACTGCCTCACAAAAAGGACGCCTTGTTTCAGCCAACAACGCCATGGCCGGGATTCTGGGCTATGAATCTCTGCAGGGCCTGAATTCATCGATCACAGACATTATCAATGATCTGTTTGCAGATCCTTCTGACTGGGAAAAATGCATAAGTCCTGTGGATAATCCTGGAGAAATCTCCAGACATGAGTGCACACTGCTCGGCAGGGACGGCTCTGAAGTCCGTGTGTTAATAAGTATGCGTAAGGTTCTCAACAGCAATGGTGACATTATTCAATATCAGGGTTTTGTGGACAGCATCACCCAGCGCAGACAGGAAGAAGATTATCTGAATGGTTTTAACCGTGATTTCCTTGTGGTTCTGGAAAGCACAACCGATTATATTTATTTCAAGGACAGAGACCGGCGTATTCGCTTTTGCAGTCAGGCCATGGCCAGGATAACCGGCCACAATGACTGGCGGGAAGTGGTCGGAAAAAATGATTTTGAGATTTTCCCCAGAGAAAAAGCTGAGATATATTACCATGAAGAAGATCAGGTTCTGCAGGATGGTATTCCGCTTTTAAACAGAGTTAATCCATACATTGATGAAAACGGCAGAACCGGGTGGGCATTGACCAATAAGTGGCCTGTTTATGATGATGAAAATATCAAAATTGTCGGACTTTTTGGAATCAGCCGGGATATTACAGAGCTTAAAAATGCAGAAAACGCCCTTTCACACTCGTATAATCTTCTGCGTTATGTTGTAGAGCATACAAGAAGCTCTGTTGCTGTGCATGACCGGAATCTGAACTATATTTTTGTCAGCCAGAGGTATTTAGATGAATTCAAGGTCAGGGAAGAAGATGTAATAGGCAGGCATCATTACGATGTATTTCCTGATCTGCCCCGGAAGTGGAGGGATGTTCACCAGAAAGCCCTTGAAGGAGAGGTTTTAAGCGCTGAAGATGATCCTTTTTACCGTGATGACGGGACAGTTGAATGGACACGCTGGGAATGCCGCCCCTGGTATGAACATGACGGAACCATTGGAGGGATAATTGTTTATACTGAGGTCATTACTGAGCGTAAGAGAATGGAAGAGGCCTTGCGGGAGAGCGAAAAAAAGCTGAATTCACTTTTTTCCGCCATGACTGAGATGGTAGTTCTGCATGAGCTGATTTTTGACCAGCACGGAAGGGCAGTGGATTACCGCATTATTGACTGCAATCAGGCATTTACAAAAGTGACAGGAATAAAGCGAGAAGTTGCTTTTGGCAGGTTAGCCACGGAAGTTTATGGCGAGAACCCTCCTCCCTTTCTAAACAGGTATGCACGTGTTGCAGTAACAGGGGACCCCCTGATTTTTTCAGCCTATTACCAGCCTATGGATAAATACTTTCATGTCTCAGTAATCTCCCCCAAAGACAACCAGTTTGCCACAATTACCACTGATATTACAGAGCGAAAACGGGCCGAAGAGAAACTCAGGCGGATTGAATGGATGCTCTCCAAGAAGCCTGATTCAGGCTTAAATGGGCAAAATGAATTTCAGCCGCAAAGCTACGGAGATCTGGCATGTTTGAATCGTGATGGTATTATCAAGAAATATGTGGGCGTTGAGCTTTTAAAGGATATTGCAAGAGATTACCTTGACCTTCTGGGTTCCTCCTCGGCCATTTACGAGGTAAACGGAGATTATGCTCTGGGGATTTTTGCTTCAGGGTGGTGTCGGACAATGGACCTGGCTTCCAGAAATTTATGCAGCACCCCGGATAATATTGAAGCATTGAATTCAGGCAGGTGGTTGTGTCATGAATCCTGCTGGACTCATTGTTCAAAAGAGGCAATCTGTAGGGGGAAGTCCGTTGATATTGAATGTAATGGAGGGCTTCGCCTCTTTGCTGCGCCAGTTTTTGCCAAGGGAGAAGTTATCGGCGCCATAAGTTTTGGCTATGGAGATCCTCCCAAGGAACCTGAAAAACTACAGGAGCTGGCTGAAATTTATGGCATAGGCTGTGCTGAACTTGAGCGCGAATCCAACTCATATGATTCCCGTCCACCGTACATAATTGAAATGGCCAAGAGCCGTTTACAGGCTTCTGCCAGACTGATTGGTTCCTTAGTGGAGGCCAGGCTGGCTGAAGAGGATCGGGAAAAACTTCAATCGCAGTTGCTTCGAGCCCAGAAGATGGAATCAATGGGTATTCTGGCCGGGGGTATAGCCCATGACTTTAATAATCTGCTTCAAACCATGCGGGGTAATGTTGACCGTCTGGCTCAGGGCAATTCTATTGATGAGCGCAGCGCAAGCCGCCTGAAAGCAGTTGATAAGTCCATTGAACGAGCTGCAAAACTTGTTCAGCAGCTTTTGCTTTTTGGCCGTAAGGCTGAGCACAGGAAAATCCAGTTTGATATAAATCAGGAAGTCCGTGAGGTTGTTCAGATGCTGAAGCGGACTATTCCCAGAATGATCGCTATTGAACTGCATCTTGATCCAGAGACCTGTCCAATATGGGGTGATCCCGTGCAGGTAGAGCAGGTTATTTTCAATCTGACCAACAATGCTGTGGATGCCATGCCTGCAGGTGGAAAACTGCTCATTGAAACAGTCAGGCTGGAGCTGGATGCTGGCTTTGTAAAAATGCATCCAGGATCAGTTTCCGGACCACATGTACTTTTGTCAATCACTGACACCGGATGTGGCATGGATGATGAAACACTTGAGCACATATATGATCCCTTCTT
>PWPY01000313.1 GCA_003558575.1 Desulfonatronovibrio sp. | reverse complement strand
TCCTCTGGAAGGACCTTTTAAACCAGAGCATTACCGCTATTAAGAAAACCTACAGTTTCGGCATCCAGAAAGAATTTCCGGATGCCGAAACTATTTAAAACGGGCTGGAGAATAAAAGGGCCGGAAATAAAGTGCTTCCGGCCCTTTTTAATGTGCAATAAGGTCACAAATGGACAAGTAGTATTCGCCATGAGCAAATGCCTTAAGGCAGGTGAATATTTTATATAAGTATGCAGGCCTCAACTTCATCCAACTGTTTTTTCTGGTGTTCATCCATGCCTTTTACCGCCCTGAAATATGGAGTTTGGGGTTCAAGGTGCAGTTCAAAGGTATTGGTGAAATGATCTTCAAATAATTCCTTAACCTTGGGGCTGTTGGAACCGAGATAAACAAGATTGGCAGAGGTATCCCAGACCACATCAAATACTGCTGGAATGGGCAGGGTCCTGGCAAAGAGCTTGAGTTTGACGTTTTCTTTGATTTCTTTTTTCTGGTCCCTGGAAATAAATTTCTGCCCCCTGGATTCAAGCTCTTTTTTGGCTTCGTCCATGGCCAGGCGCAGATGTTTTTTAAGTACAGCCGGGGGGATGCGTCTGGTATCAAGGCGCAGGGCAAAGGCAATGTAATGGGCTTTGTGAGGTGATGCATGGTTCCAGCTGGTGTCAAGCATATCATCAAATGATGTCCACCCAAAGCTGCGTTCGTCAGCTGTCCTGTCAATATCCTTGAAATTATGATTAATGAGCAGATCTGGAATGTCGGTCCAGAATCCATCAGGTATGTCCTGGATGACCTTGTACCTGGTCAGACTGATGCTTGAACTTAATATCCCCATTGTCATCTCCTTATGTATTCTGACCCTTGAAAAGGTCGCGCAGTAATTTATCTAATGTGAAAACTTATTTTGCCTTTTATGGTTTTGTTTGGCAATATTTTTACCTTATAGTAAATTAACCAATCCGTTCAGAGGGAAACAGCTATGTCCAGACTATGTATTCACGGTCATTTTTATCAGCCTCCGCGCTTTGATCCCTGGCTTGAGGAAGTGTTGCCTGAGGCCAGCGCCGCTCCTTTTCACAATTGGAACGAAAGAATATGCAGGGAATGTTACTCCCCCCTATCTTATGCCAGAAGGACGGATTCTAACGGTTATATATTCAATATGATCAATTGTTATGAATATATGAGCTTTAATTTTGGACCGACCATATTAAGCTGGATGGAGATGCACAGCCCGGATACATATAAAATGATTCTGGATGGTGACCGCAAAAGTGTAGAGCATTTCGGACATGGCAATGCCATGGCTCAGGTTTATCATCATATAATAATGCCTTTGTCCACTGACCATGACCGGGAAGTTGAAATTGCCTGGTCATTAATTGACTTTGAGCACAGGTACGGACGTAAGGCTGAGGGCATGTGGCTTGCAGAAACAGCCGTCTGTACCGAGACTCTGGAATGTCTGGCCCGGGCAGGTTTGAAGTTTACCATACTGGCTCCGCGACAGGCAGAAGCTGTGGCTGGACTTGAGGATGAAAACTGGCAGGAAGTTGATGAAGGCACCTTAGACACATCCAAGCCGTATCTTGTAAAGCTTCCATCTGGTAATGAAATATCTGTTTTCTTTTATGATGGTCCTTTATCTCAGGCTGTTGCTTTTGAGAGATTGCTGCAGGATGGCAGAGGTTTCTGGGACAGGCTTCTATCCAGAAGGAATTCCCCTCTGCTCAGTCTGGCCACTGATGGTGAGTCATATGGGCATCACTTCAAGTTTGGAGAGATGGCCCTGGCATATGTTCTGGAGCAGGCTCTGGCAGCAGACAGCCCCCTGGCACTGACCAATTATGCTTCCTATCTCAATGAAAATCCTCCAGAGGCCAGGGTACGCATTGGCGAGAAAACTTCCTGGAGCTGCATTCATGGAATAGAGAGGTGGAGAGAGGATTGCGGCTGTAAAGACGGAGGGCATGCTGACTGGAATCAGAGGTGGCGTAAGCCTCTGCGCAGGAGCCTGAATCTTTTGAAGTATTATATTGATGAATACTATAGGAAGGCTGGGCCCAGTTATTTTAAAGACCAGGTCCAAGCGCTGATGGACTACGGTAAATGCCTGTGTGGAGCTGTGGAAAAGGATGATTTTTTACAGGCACATCAAAGCCGGGAACTTGATGGCGCTGAAAAAGTTCAGGCTCTTAATCTCCTGGAAATGCAGCGTGTTGGCCTGGCCAGCTTTGCCAGCTGTGCCTGGTTTTTCGATGATATTGCCAGGATAGAACCTCTCAATGCCCTGAGTTATGCCTTAAGAGGCATGGAAATGCTCAAGGATCTGGGAGGTCCAGATGTCGAAGCAGAGTTTTTAGAGGTACTGGAAGAAGCTTACTCCAACAACCATGACATAGGAGATGGCAGGGAAGTCTGGTCTAAGCTGGTCAAGCCAAGAAGGATAGGTCCAGTTCAGATGGCATTGACTGCCAGGGCAATTGGCGTTCTGGATCAGGACGTGGAATTCCCGGGGCTCAGTTTTAGATTAAAATCCAAACAGGAATATCTGGAGCTATCTTATGAGTGGAATAAGACTGGTGAGAATGGACAGGCCGTTTTCAAGCCTGTCCTGGATGAAGCTGAAGGCGGATGTCCAAGTTTAATTTCTGAAGATGATGAGAAGTTTGCCTTACAGAACTTGGATGTAAAGTTGCAGGATCATATTTTATGCAGGCTGGACCAGATCAATGAAGACGAGCTGTGGACCAGTGCTGCGGACCAGTTTGGAGAAATTCAACGTCTGTGCGTCAGACCTTTTGAGGAAGGTCAGAAGGTGCCCCTGGCCGGAACAGGCTGGAATTCTTTGGTTATTGTATTTCAATACATAATCTCAAAAAAGCAAAGCCATGATTTTGAAAACTATTGGAAGGAAGTATTCAAGTATAATCCGTTTTTCAGGGAAACCTTAGAGGATAGGATTTCGATTTATCTGAAAAGTAAAGTTTCAGAAACACCCCCCCATTGGAAGAGCATTGCCCAGGTGGTTGCCAGATCCAAGCAGCTTGGAATTTATCCGGACCTTTTTTCTGTTCAGAACAGATTATGGCATGAGCTTCCAGAAGATGCAGACACTGAAGTGTTTGAAACTTTTTTAATAGGAAAGGACGTAATCAACAGATAAGTGAATAGATGGGCAGTGACACAGGGGTGAAGGTATCCACCCCTGTGTGGTCTTAGTTAGTTTTCATCCGGAAACGGCTCTTTTTCCTTTTGGCGGCGTCAATCTGCACAATTATTCGTCAACGTATTAACCCAAGTTTCCGCAAAAGATCCAAAAAAGGCTAATTT
>PWPY01000078.1 GCA_003558575.1 Desulfonatronovibrio sp. | reverse complement strand
TTTCATCATCTGTAATCACCTGAACCCCGCCCATGCCCAATCCAACCCAGACCTGTCCATCCTCAGTCAATCGAAGTGCATTAATCATGTTACTTTTCAGGCCACTCTCTTCGTTGATTTCAGTGACTGATCCATCGTGCAGATGAAGTATACCGCGAGTGCGGGTTCCAACCCAAAGGTCGCCATCCGCGCCCTCAGTCAGCGTACGAATCTCCAGCCCTGTAAAGCCTGAAACCTCTGAAAAGCCCGCTTCACCCCGACTCTTTTTGTAAAGCCCGGCCTGCGTGCCAATCAATATCCCGTCCGAAACTTTCTCAATGGTTAAGATTCCCCCATTTTTGAATTCGCTCCAGCCTGCCGCTTTCTGAATTTCACCCTCTTTAAGGGTAAACAGATCACCGTTGTTCGTGCCGGCCCAGACAAGACCTTCATGATCTTCTGAGATTGATGTAATCCATGTTCCCTCAACCTGAGAGCGGGCATCATACACCTGAATCCGGCTGTTTTTGGCGTGTACAATCATATTGGCGTTGGCGGCCCAGATCCCTCCGTCAGAAGATCGTTTCATGTCATAAAACATCGGAGATACGATTTCAGGCACACTATCCTGATTGTACAACCTGAAGTTTACACCATCAAACCGTACCAGCCCCTCCTCCGTTACCGCCCACAGGCAACCGGTTTCATCTTTAAGAACATTAAAGACGGTGTTTACGGGCAAGCCACGCGTATTGTCCCATTTCTGGGATACATACTGTTTGTCTGAAAGCTGCACATTCACAACCTGTGCCTGCAGAGCCACTGCTGCAGAGGCCATCGAGATGGTCAGAACCAAACCAGCCATCAAGCATAAACGAATTAAGTTTCTATTCACCATTTTGAATATCCGGCTGCCTTTTTCCTATTGTAAAACTGAATCTGCTGCCCTTTCCCGGTTCCGATTCCACCCAAATATGTCCACCTTGCTCTTCAACAATTTTCTTACATATAGCAAGCCCCATGCCCGTGCCGGATGTTGAATTGTCGTCCACTTTTCTGAACAACTCAAAGATAGCAGAGTGATATTCGGGCTCTATTCCCTTTCCATTATCGGCCACTGTGAAAATCCATTCAATCCCGGTTTCTTCAAAAGAGATAAAAATTTCAGGCGGCCGTTCCTTTTTCCTGTGCTTAATGCTGTTTGAAATCAGATTATTAAACAGCTGCTGCATGGGAGTTTTCCGGCAGATTACCTCCGGCATCTCCGCCCACTTCATACTGCCACCGGTTGATTCGATCTGTGCCTGATTTAATTTCCGGATCTCATTTAGAAGTTCCCCGATGTCAATCCGTTCCGGTTGATTTTTTATCCTGCCCACTCTTGAATATTCCAGCAGGTCTTTAATCAACACATCCATTCGTTCTGCACCATCCACTGCAAAGAATATATACTGTTTTGCTTTTTCATCAAATGTATTCCCATATCTCTGATCCAGCAGTTTCATATACGCCTTAACCATGCGCAACGGCTCTTTCAGATCATGAGAAACTGAATAGGAAAAATGCTCCAGCTCATTGTTTTTGTCTGCCAGCTCCTTGTTTAGCCGCAATATCTCCTGATTATGTTTGACAAGTTTACGCTGAGAGTTCACCAGTTCATTGTTTATCGCAGAAAGCTCATCATAAAGATCAGTAGAAGGTGAGGGATTCCCGTCATTGAATTTACTCAGCAGTTTTTCTGCCTTTCGTATCCGGTTCTGCTGATCGTTGTTAATAAGCCTCATCTCATCCAGAATTTTTTTAAGTACGCTGCCCCGGGATGCCGCAATTATCCAGACTTCATCATTGTGGCAGCCTCCGGTAAACTTCATCCGTACCGGTTCCTGTTGGTCTCTCTTCAGATACATTTCAACATCAGGATCGACCTGGTTATCTATAACCTGGCTCCAGAATTCTGATGCTTTTTTGGTGCTCTTATGATCTATGATATCACCAAACTGAACCGGAAACCTATCCGGAGTTATCACATCCGGATCATCAAACAGAACCTCACATATTTGCCCCTCCCGGTTGCAGAGCAGATATAGACCGTTCGGGTTATCATTTCTTATTCTCATCATCTCAGTTCATTAATGTGTTGGCTTTTAAAATTGCCATGCGGGCATTCAGAGCCGTTGCATCGGCCCCTACTTTTTCCGCAAGCCCCGGAATTGCTGTAAACAGATAACCTCCGACCATTATTTTGAGATCTCTGAAATCAGGATTATCACGAATAGTACGGATGATCGATTTTACCCTGCTGACCTGAACCGGACCTGTTGCAGAAATAGCCAGCAGGTTCGCATTCTCTTCATGCAGTGCATTGAGGATATGGGCTTCAGAAATATGGCTGCCCAGATAGCAGGTATCCCAGCCATCCATTTCAAAATAGTCTGACACCATACGAATTCCGATTTCATGCAGCTCATTGCCCACAGAACAGGCGATCAATTTCAGCCCGTTTTTTTGGCGGGAAAATATGACCGGGTATAACCTTGCCATCAATACCTGTGTAGCAGCGGTGCAGTAGTGTTCGTGAGCTACGGTTATCAACTTTTTCTGCCACAGTGCTCCCAGCTCATATTGTGTGGCCTGAAAGATCTGTTCATAGATATCCGGAACCGTCACGCCCTTTTCAACCAGCTGATTGATCAACCGGGCGGCCTGATTTCGCCTGCCTTTCAGCAAGTGATTTAAATACTGTTTTGCCTCTTCAGCAAGCGGATTTTCAGGAATCAAAAACGTCTTTTCATCAGGCTTCAGATTCATCAAATGCTGAGTGCCTCTCTCCAGATATGGCACCGTTTCAGAAGCCTCATCAACCGAGAACTCCGCAGATATCACCTCCGTGACAGAGTGCAGATTCCTCAACAGATCATCGGTCGGGATATCACGGGCTTCCATCATATTGTATTCCCATTCAAGGCAGTAGTTGAACAGCTCCTGACTATCAACCTGCATCGCTTCGAACAGATAGCTGAGATGAGAGATGGAGGTTTCACGGCACCTGTCCCTTCCCGTTTCTCCAGATCGTTTGCCACCTTCCGGATGATTTCTAAAGTAGCAGTCCGTGATTTTTTCAGCCAGATCCATCCTCTCAGTTGTAAACCGGCGGATGAATTGATCCTTCTTCACAATCATTGCCATGAGGTACGTTGTTGATGAACTGCGCTTACCGGGTTCAGTTCTGTTGGTGTTTCCTGATGAAATTTCATTTTAATTCTTAGCTATCTCTCTTTTTGGGGCTTTGCCGGCTTCAGATTTGACAGCGGTTTAGTCTTCTCTCTACTCTCTTTTAAAATGAGCGAATGAGAGC
>PWPY01000019.1 GCA_003558575.1 Desulfonatronovibrio sp. | reverse complement strand
GTGTGTATCGGGACAAGACCGGACTGCATAGATCATGAAAAAGTTAAAATCCTCAAATCTTTTCCCTGCAAAGAAGTATGGCTTGATCTGGGCCTGCAGAGTGCTGACAACAATACTCTTAAGCTAATAAACCGGGGGCATAAGGCTGAAGATTTTTCCCACGCCTGCCACATGGCTCAAAAATCCGGGATCAAGGTTTGTGCCCACGTAATAGCCGGACTGCCTGGTGAAACTCTTGAGCACTTTCTGAACACCATCAACTTTCTTAATGCCTTGCCTGTCAGCGGAATAAAGATTCATAACCTTTATGTATGCCAAAACACCGCCCTTGCCAGAATGTGGGAACAGGGAGAATATGTTCCTCTGCAAAAGTCGGAGTATTCACAACAGACTGCCCTGGCCCTGGCCTGGCTCAGGCCGGATATAGTTATTCACAGGATTACCGGAGACCCGGCCCCTGGAGAGCTCCTGGCACCGGATTGGGCAGGGGATAAAATGAGCATCATCAATGAAGTCAGAAAGATAATGACTGAGAGCAGTCTCTACCAGGGTAAACTGTTTCAGAGAAGACTGGATACAACATGAGAGTCAAGCTTACCCTTGCCTACGATGGAACTGACTTTCACGGCTGGCAACTACAGAAAAACAGCAATACCATTCAGGGGATAATGGAGCAGGCCCTTGAAAAAATATGCTCCATGCCCATCCGTATTCACGGCTCAGGAAGAACTGATTCCGGAACCCACGCCCTGGGACAGGTAGCCCATTTTGATCCCCCTTCAGACAGATCAGACATTCCCTGGCAAAAGGCTTTGAACTCCATCCTCCCCACATCCATCAGGGTAATAAAGGCAAGGATTACTGATGAAAACTTCCATGCCCGGTTTAGTTGTATTTCCAAAACATATTCCTACACTTTATGGACTGAACCTGATTTCTTATATCCCCAGAGAAGACATTTTGTCTGGCAGACGGGCAGAGTTGATCTCCATCTTATGGAACAGGCAGCAAAACATCTTTTGGGAAAACAAAATTTCAAGAGCTTCATGAACAAAGGAACTGCTGTCAACAGTACATGCAGAGAAATATTCAGCTACTCTTTTGACCCTGGACTCTATCCCCAGGAACTGGTCTTTAGAATCAAGGCTGACGGATTTCTTAAACAGATGGTCAGAAATATCATGGGAGCCCTTGCAGATATCGGCAGGAAAAAGTATCCTCCTGATTATATGGCATGGCTCATTCGGTTAAAGAATAGAAAAAATGCCTCTGCCACTGCCCCGGCTAAGGGCCTGTGCCTTGAAAAGGTTGAATATCCCGGTCATATTGATTAGCATCTGCAATCCGACGGTGTTAATTGTTAAAGCAGATGCTGACAGTGGTAATTGACTTTTAATTTTAAAATATTACGAATAGCAACCATGACCAAAGAAATAACAGACACTCAGGAATCCAGAGAAGCATTCGCTGATGACGAAATCAGGGAACCCAAAAGATTTAAGGTCCTACTCCACAATGACGATTATACAACTATGGATTTTGTCATTCACGTGCTTAAGAAAGTCTTCAACAAGACCGAGGGAGAAGCCGTACAGATCATGATGAATGTTCATAAAAACGGCGTTGGTGTCTGCGGGATCTACACCTGTGAAGTTGCTGAAACCAAAGTGATCCTGGTCAGAAATCTGGCCAGAAAAGAGGGTTTCCCACTCAAATGTACCATGCAAGAGGTTTAAATGCTTAGTAAGGAATTGGAAAGAATAGTTGCCAGGGCCATTCGTGAAGTCAAAGTTAGACACCATGAATATCTGACCCTTGAACATGTGCTCTATGCCTATCTTTTGGACGACAAAGGCAAGGAAGTTCTAACCGGCTGCGGTGCAGACCTGTTCAAACTGAAAAATCAGTTAGAAAGATTTTTTCTGGATCATTTAGAAGTCCTGCCCCCTTCAGGAGACAGAGAGATCGTCCAGACTATTGGAGTGCAGAGGGTTATGCATAAGGCTCTGGGACATGTCCAGGCAGCCGGGAAAAACATGATCCAGGCAGGAGATTTTCTCGCAGTAATGTTTGAGGAGGAAGATGCCTTTGCAGTTTATTATCTGCGTACCCAGGGTTTAACCAGACTGGATGTCCTTGAATACATCTCTCATGAAATGGAGAATGACAGTCCGGGATCAGCCTGTCCTGGATGCAAGCCTCAGGAAAAACAGGATAAAAGCTTTTTGGCCAAATATACTGAAAATCTTATTGAAAAGGCTCGAAACGGCTTGATTGATCCCCTGGTAGGCCGACAGAAGGAAATGACGCGCGTTATCCAGGTTCTGTTGCGGCGCAGGAAAAACAATCCAATATTTGTTGGTGACCCGGGGGTTGGCAAAACAGCCATGGCCGAGGGGTTAGCTCTGCAGATAGCAGGAAACAAAGTTCCCCAGTCGTTTACTGATACCAGCATTTATGCCTTAGATATGGGCTCACTTCTGGCTGGAACCAAATTCAGAGGAGATTTTGAGGCCAGACTAAAAGGTGTAATAAGCGAACTCAAAAAGATTGAAGGAGCAATTCTTTTTATTGACGAGATACACACCATAGTTGGGGCTGGAGCTACCAGTGGAGGCTCCATGGATGCATCCAATATTCTCAAACCAGTGCTTGCCTCTGGCGAAATACGCTGCATTGGATCCACTACCTATGAAGAGTACAAAAATCTTTTTGAAAAAGATAAGGCCCTGTCCAGACGATTTCAAAAAATTGAACTGCCTGAACCTGGGGTCAAAGAAAGCATTGACATCCTTAAGGGTCTAAAGCCCTACTATGAAGATTTTCATCATGTGAGATACATGCCTTCAGCCATAGATGCTGCTGTTGAACTTTCTGCAAGATTCATCAATGACCGCTTCCTTCCTGATAAAGCAATTGACGTCATGGATGAGGCAGGTTCAGCGCATGTCCTTGAAGGAGCCCCAAAAGGCAAGAAACAGGTTACTCCCAAGGATATTGAGAAAGTAATCTCACTCATGGCCAAAATACCGGCCAGGCAGATCTCATCTACAGACAAAAACAAGCTGCATGAACTTGATATTGATCTCAAAAAACAGATTTTTGGCCAGGATAAAGCCGTTGAGATCCTTTCCAAGGCAATAAAAAGATCAAGGGCAGGACTCAGAGAACAAAACAAACCCGTTGGAAGCTTTCTCCTCACAGGTCCTACCGGGGTGGGCAAAACAGAGCTTTCCAGACAGCTGGCCAACGTTCTCGGAGTAAAGTTTATCCGTTTTGACATGAGCGAATATATGGAGAAACATGCTGTATCCAGACTAATTGGAGCACCACCAGGCTAT
>PWPY01000205.1 GCA_003558575.1 Desulfonatronovibrio sp. | reverse complement strand
TGATCTGGCCAGACAGACCGGCTTGAACCGCAAGACCATCCAGCGCATAATACAGGCTCTGAAAAGTAAAGGACGCCTGGAAAGAACAGGCTCAGCCAGAAAAGGATGCTGGAGAATATTATCCAATCAGGAACTATCAGATAAGAGTTGTTCTTCCGATCATTGATTAAGGAGGGCATCATGTTCGTCGAAATCCTGGCCCTGGCAGTAATCATGTTTGTGATCTATATCGCTTTTTTTGAAAAGAAGTAGAAGTTACCAGTTTGCGGGTTGAAATTTGAAATTATGTAATATTTTTTTCAAGCTTAAAACGGACAGCCAAGAGGGGGCCAGAGAACAGGACCGGTCCGCCGCTTTAGGGATTATTTATCTCAAGGACGGCAGAATTGTAGAAGAGATGTCTGATGGCATTATTAAGTATCATTTCTGATCCTCAACCTTGACCAGGGCTGGACCTGGACAAGCCATGAAACTGATTGGGCAAAGGGCATCTTCAGGGCCGACAAATTGGATTAGAATGCCCTTATTGGGGCTCAAACTGGCTTTGTCAATCTGCACGATTATTCGTTAAGGCATTAAGATACTCCTTCTCATAATTAACTGATTTCCTTGCCAAAAGAAAAAGCTCCTGGTTTCTGAAAGGAATACCAAGAGCTGAAGCCTCCGGAGAAAGACTTTCCGGATGGAAACTACTTAACCGACATGTTGCTGAACGCCGCAACAACCTTGCCCTTCAAGGCCATCCAGAGTTTTCCCTCATAATCCTGATCCAGGTTAAACAGGTCTGGCCCGAATTCAGGGTTATCGCAATAAAAGACCAGATAGTCTTTATTCTCCCTTCTCTGATTCCGGACCCTCCTGATTTGAGCACTGCCATTTCCAGGCTCCTGGACAAGGTAGATATTGCCAGGTGGTGAATGGGGTATGCATTCATTAATATCAATTACCACAAGGTCCCCGGGATTCAGAGTGGGAGCCATGGATATGAAGTTGGGAGGCAGTTCAGAGGCGATCAGATCTTTTCGGTATTTTATGTATTCAAGGCTTATTGGCATCTGAAAATATTTACCGGAAGAAGCTATCGGTCTGGCGTTTTGCCTGGATTCGTCGATTACGCTGATAACTTTATCCATGCCCAACTCAGGAATGGACCGGTAGTTATGGACAGGCTGAACATGGCTCTGGGCAGGCATGTTCTGAGCTGGAGCCTGCAGATCATCTCTTTGGCATATTGATATGCCAGTGGCATCAGCCATTCTACTAAGAGCCCCCAGCCAGGTGGTTCTCTCTCCGCTTAGAATCTTTTTGACGGTTGTGGCATGGACATCAGCCGCTTTGGCCAAATGGGAATACTTGCCGTTGTATTTTTTGTTCAATCCCTGGTTGAGTGCGCTGATAATATCTTCGAAAAATCCCATCTTTTTTTTCTACCTGCCAATCAAATCCAAGTCAACAGAGCTGCAATATCTACATTTATCATATTTTTAATATATTGATTTTTATATTATTTTAAATGCAAGCACATAGTATGTGTGTGCATATTTATGTTTTTATAGATTATTCTTTGATAGTGCTTGACTTTAGTAGAATATATCTATATAGTCTCTTTAACTGACGTCAGCTTTTGTCGAAAACAGTTCAAACCTTCAAGGAGAAATTCTTATGCTGAATTCCTTAAATGAACAATCCCCAGGACTTGGTGTTTGTCAAATCTTCAACCCGGATAATCGAAGGGCTGTCAAGTCGCAGCTTGCTCCCCTTGTAACATCGCAGGTCAGCTCTTCTGCTGAGAGCATTGATACCATAATGAGTTCTTTCAGCAAGGGCATGGTCTGCATACCAGAATATCAGAGGGACTCTGATCAGTGGTCTGATCAGAAGAAAAGCTTATTCATCGATTCCATCCTGAACAACATAACCGTGCCAAGCTTCATTTATGCCAATAATACCCGAAACCAGAATGAAATCGGGCATTGGTCTCAAAAATTTGAAGTAGTTGACGGGCAGCAACGCATCACCCTGCTTAATGAATTCTACAAAAATGAATTCAAACTTTCGCCGTCTCACGACCTCAATTACATATCCCCAAATGCGATATATTACGCGAACAAAAGATATTCAGAAATTCCTGAAATGTTCAAGGAGATATTTGAAAATTACAAGGTGACCATCATTTACCTGCCTCCAACCATGACTGAGGATGTCAAACTGGAAACATTCCGGCGCTTGAATCAGCAGCCCTATACCCTGAGCGCTCAGGATATCCGCCTGTCTCAATATTCGTATTCTAAGATCAGCAACTTTATCCGAATATGTGGAATCTTCGATCCCAATAAGCATGGGAGCCAGAGGATGATAAAGTATGCCAGGGAATACCAGCTTGAGTGGCCCTGGGCTGAGTTTAACAATGAAGTCAGAGAGGCCTGGTACAGATGGTGGAGAAAGAAAAAATCAAACATCGGTCAAAAAGCATCCGAGATGTTTCTGTGGTACTTGATCGGATTATACAACAACGATGTTGATGATCTGTTGTCAGATCCCAATCATTTGGCAAAAAATCTTAAGATGAGCTTCCTTGATAACATTGATAACGTAGCTGACATTGTTCTGGCACAGCTGAATTTCGAAGAGAGAAACGGCATCAATAAGCTGTGCAGCTTTGAACATCTAAATGACGATATCTTTCCCAAGTTTGTCCAGTGGTTTGATTTTTTTTACAACCACTTTCCGGCCAGCTTTAATGTCCAGAGATCGCGCCTGATTAGTTTTATATTTGCAGCATTGTTCAAGTATAGTCCGGTTTCACTGCAGGATGAACATATCAACTGGCTGGACAGGCTGCTGAATAGACCCCGCGAGACCAGCATCCAACTTGGGAATACGTACCCTGAAACCAAGGGTAAGTGGAAAGGAGTGAAAGGCTTGAACAATCAAATTAAAAGCGTGAAAAGCATTATAGATCACATTTTGAGCTGATTCAATAAAATGCCTCCGGGCCTGGAAAGTTGCGATCCAGGAAGCAGGTCATTCCCTGCTTCCTGGAAGAATGCTTTCTGGAGGTGAGCAGGAGGCTTAGACAACGGGTATCGTTGTCCCATCTGCAAAAATAAATATTTCGGCAACCAGGGTTTCAAAAAGCTGGAAGCGGATCATATTTACCCCTATTCACACAACAGATATGGAACCACCTGGAGAAACATGGTCCTCTTGTGCAAAGGCTGCAACGGAAAGAAGTATAATTTCAAGTTCTTTGGCTTAAGGCGGCCTGGTCATGAATAAGTTCCTTTAACCGGCATCCAGCCCGGAAAGTGGACAGTCCCGGAAGAATAATAAAAACTCTTTATGCGGATTATACTGAGCTGCCTTCTGGATATGAACAGCAAG
>PWPY01000226.1 GCA_003558575.1 Desulfonatronovibrio sp. | reverse complement strand
CAGGAAAAACCCCCTGGGGAACAGGCGGCTCCTGGAGACGATCCTGAAGACTTGTAGCTGCTTTTGCCAATGGCAGCAGCTGACATACACTTTTGTACATGTTTGTCTTTTCCGCATTTTGGGCAAAAAACATCTTTTTCCTGAGAATTTGTGGTGATTTCCTCAAATATCTCTTTACATTTTGAACAATAATACTCAAAAATAGGCATAGATTCTCCTTTAAAAATTTAAAAAACTTATGTATCATTAAAAGTGCTGACAACAAAAATTTAACAATCTAAAATCAGGGAGGGGTTATGACTCAAATAAAAAATATAATGTGTGCTGTTGATTTCTCAGAAATGAGCGCCAAGGTTGCCTCTTATGCCCAGATCATAGCTAAGTCCTTAGGTGCCTCTGTCAATGTGGTATATGTGGCCCCAAGCCTTTCCCAGTATGTTGGCTTTCACGTCCCGCCTACTTCCATTGAAAATTTCGTGGGAGAAATTGTTACCGGTGCTGAAAAAACAATGGATACTTTTGTAGAAGAAAATTTCAGCGAAATAAACGTTACCGGCAAAGTCTTGAGCGGTTATGCCGCTGAAGAAATCTTAAACTATGCTGACAACGAAAACATTGATATGATCATTATGGGCACCCATGGTCGTAAAGGAATCGACCGGGTCCTTTTTGGCTCTGTGGCAGAAAAAATCGTTAAAGCCGCCAGAATGCCTGTAATGACCGTCAGACCCTGAGTAATATATTGAATATTCGTAATTTTTTCCAGAAAAAAATACCTCTGTGCGGACTTGACCTGGGAAGTTCCTGGGCCAAAGCGGTCAAGCTGTCTAATCAGGGTAAATCACCAGTCTTAGACAGCTTTGCCCGTCTGCCCTGGTCTTCAGGGGATCTGGACGGACCGGCTCCCCAGGGAGCAAAAATTAAAACCCTGTGGCAGCACTTAAATCTAAGCGACAAGGTAGTTGCTTCTTCCATGGCTGGTCATTCAGTGATTGTCAAAAGGGTATATTTTGACTCCAGGCCTCCCAAGGAACTTGAGCAGAATATTGTCAAAGAAGCAGGCCAATATATCCCCTATGACGTAAATGACGTTTACATGGACTACCAGGTTATGGGAGACGGAAAAAAGAAAAACAGCCTTGAAGTAATGCTGGTGGCCTGCAAGAAAAAGGTTGTCCAGGACCTTATCGATATAATGGAGCATTCGGATCTTTCCCTCGGAATAGTTGATGTTGATGCTTTTGCCCTGAGCAACTGCTTTGAATTTAATTACCCTGAACTCAGTGAGGAGCCGGTTTATCTCCTTGATATTGGATCTACCCAGAGCATTTTTGTTGTATTCTGGAAAAACCAGCCTGTTTTTTTCAGAGAACTGTCTTTCGGAGGAAGAAGCCTTACTGATATAATAGCCAAACAAATGGATATCAGTAGGTCCGAGGCTGAAAAAATTAAAATCCAGGGGCCGCCTTCGCAAAATCAGAGTATAGAAGACCTGACAGAACTTGCCGGGGAAATCGAGGAAAATTTCAAATCCTGGACAGATGAAATAAAACGCCTCATTGGATTCTATCAAACATCCATCCCGGAAGCACCCCAACCTGACAAGATATTTTTATCAGGTGGTGGCAGTCTTTTTAAGGGGATTAACAGTATCTTTACTCAAGAACTTAATGTGGAATCTCAACACATGGATCCCTGGAAAACACTTCAGAAGTCATCCAATGACTTTGACATGAAATACCTGGATTCAGTCAAAGCCCATTTTGCCGTGGCAACGGGGCTGGCCATCAGGGGACTTTCCTGATTCAAAATTTACTGACATGCAATATAGCCGAATCTGTCTCAACATTCTGCTAAAAAATTTTCTATGATTAAAATCAACCTGCTTCCACATGCCAAAAGGGCCAAAACATCTGACATGGAAAAACAGATCATGCTGTTTGTCCTTTTGATCATCGTTCTCTGCTCTGGCATACTGGCAGCAGGAATCTGGACACAGGGCAAAACAAGTGACCTGGAAAAGCTCGTTGAGGAAAAGCAGATACAGAGACAAATGCTTCTCTCTAAGGTAGGCAGGGTCAACCAGCTGCAGAAAGAATTGGAAGGGATGAGTTCCAATATTGAAGCCATAAAAAAAATCCGTTCTCAACAGCAGCTCCCAGTACGTTATATCCATGAAATGGCCAGGCGCCTTCCAGAAGAATCCATATGGTTTGAGTCTTTGAACCTGAGTCGAAACGCCCTTCTCGAGGTGAGTGGAGTTGCCCTGGATAATCAGGTTTTTGCCAGATATGTTGACAGCTTGAGAGACTCTCCGTTTATAAGTTCGGTCAATACCCAGAGAACCTCCAGAAGACAGGTTGCCAACCGCAACCTTATTGAATTTTTGTGTCAAATAAATGCCGGGCCTGAAGAAAGCTCAAGCATGGAGAGTGTTGATGAAGATTAATAAACAGAAAATCCTCTCCGAATTAGAAAAACTCACCAGAACACAGAAGATTCTTGCCCAGATTCTTATTCTGTCCGCCATTTGCGCTGGAGCATGGTTCTTTTACCTGAACCCTGCCTTGGAAAAAATGGGCAGACTTAACAATGAGGTGGAATCCTTAGAAGATGATATTGCAAGATTTTCATTGCTGGCCCTCAAACTCCCAGCCTTAGAAAAAGAATATGAAGATAGAAAAAAAGAGCTTATCCTGGCCAGAACACTTTTGCCTGAAGACGCAAGCGCCTTGGAAAGACTTCTGGCCTCCTTTGAACGGCTGGGCAATGAAAAAGGCGTTTTTTTTCTGCTGTTCCAGCCTGGTTCAGAAGAACTGAACCAGTACTATGCCAGCAGACAGGTGCAACTGAGGCTGCAGGGAAGATTTCATGACCTTATGGGATATTTTGATGAACTGAGCAGACTTGATCGTCTTGTCAGCATCAGCAGCTTAAGACTCACTCCTCAACAACATGATCAGCCTGGCAATCTTACCGCAGAAACAGTGCTGTCCGTTTACAGATCCCTTGCAGACCATGAACAGGAGGACAGCCAATGAAAATACTGATCTTTACTGTCCTTCTGATCCCTTTTATGTGCTGTCAGCCCTGCTTTGCCCAGGATCAGGCTGAAGAGTATTTTTTGCCCCAATGGATGGAACCCACAGGTTTTGTGTATACCAGCACTGGATTAACTGATCCATTTATCCCGTTCATTGCCCAGAGGCCTGAAAGTGTTCCCGCAAAACCAGACAGACCCCTGACTCCCTTGGAGCAGGTGGCAGTTACGCAATTAAAACTTGTAGGTATCATCTGGAGCAAACCTTCAGAAGACGCTGCTTCAGCCATGGTAGAACTGCCCGATGGAAAAGGATTCATCATTCAGAAAGGCACCCTGATGGGGCCTTACCAGGGT
>PWPY01000007.1 GCA_003558575.1 Desulfonatronovibrio sp. | reverse complement strand
AAAGCCACGACTTCAGGCAAAGACCTTTGATGTAAGCCTTTTACATGGAATTACCGGCAGCGGAAAAACCATGATCTATATTTATCTGGCCAGGGTTGCTCTTGAAGGCGGCAGGTCAGTAATATTTCTGGCTCCTGAAATAGCCATAGCAGTTCAGCTTTATGAGCAGGCAGTACAAATTCTTGGCGAACATAAAGTTTTTCTGCATCATGGTCTGAAAAGCCCCTCGGAAAAGGAAAGTGTTTTTGAAAGCATCCGGAGCTCGGAGGGTCCTTTATTGCTTGTGGGAACCAGATCGGCTTTATTTATGCCCGTAAAGAATATTGGCCTTTTAGTGATTGATGAAGAACATGATGAATCATTTAAACAGGATCAGGGTTTTGTTTATCAGGCAAAAGAGATAGCCCATTATGTGGCAAAACGTGATAAGGCCATGCTTGTCCTTGGTTCAGCCACTCCTGATATTAAGACTTATTTTGCTGCAAAGGAAGATAGAATCAGCCTGATCTCCATGAATAACAGAGTGGGTAAAAGTATTCTTCCTGAGGTATGTTTTGTGGATCTTAAAGTTGATCCTCCAAAATTTGGTCCCCTGGCAGGTGTTTCCGAGTCAGCCTTGAGAGAAGTCCTTGCCAGAGGAGAGCAGGCAGTAATCATGCATAATCGCAGAGGCTATTCTCCGGTGGTTATGTGTACGGACTGTTCCGAAGTAGCTAAATGCAGTGAATGTCAGGTAAGTCTTACCTATCACAAGAGCAGACAGAGATTGGTTTGTCATTATTGCGGTCAGTCACTGCCCTTTTCCATAATCTGCAGCAATTGTCAGGGATCTGAATTTGTTCCTGTGGGAGATGGAACTGAAAAGGTTGAGGAGTTTTTTCAAAGCAACCTTGCTGATACCAAGGTGTTGCGCCTTGACCGCGACAGCAGTAGAAATCCAGGCAGGACCCAGGAGATACTTTGCGACTTTGCCCAGAATAAAGCTCAGGTACTGGTGGGTACGCAAATGCTCAGTAAAGGACACACCTTTCCCAATGCTACTCTTGGCATTGTAATTGACGGCGATCTTGGTCTCGGACTTCCTGACTATCGCTCTTCTGAAAGGATATTCCAGCTACTTGTTCAGCTTTCCGGAAGGGCTGGCAGAGGTGATAAGCCGGGCAAGGTATTTATTCAGACTAGAAATCCGGGTCATTATTGCTGGAAATATGTTGCAGAAAGCAACTATGTGGGTTTTTTTGAGCAGGAGCTGGCCCGAAGGAAACTTTTTGCTTATCCTCCTTTTATCCGTTTAGGATTGATTCGAATTTCGTTTCCCTCTGAATGGAATCAGAAAGAAGACTTTGTAGCTATTGTAAAAAATGAGGCTATAAGCATTCAGCGAAATTATGGGGTCAAAATTATGGGCCCAGCCCCTGCGCCATTGTCAAAATTGAGAAATAGAGATAGATATCATCTCCTTATCAAAGCCTCGGACTGGCACCAGATCAGAAAAGCCTATTCTGCGCTTCTTCCCTGTACGGATAAGCATAGAATTGTCCGGATGAGTCTGGATCTTGATCCAATGAACATGTTATAGATGATATATTATGGTTTAACTTTGTAAAAAATTGTACAGGAGTTGAATGTGAGAATTAAAGTTAAAGAAGCCCTTAACTCTGAACAATCTCAAGAAAATATTTTGGTCAAAGGCTGGGTCAGGACTAAAAGGCAATCCAAAGGTTTCTGCTTTCTGGAAATCAATGATGGCTCTTGTCTTAAGAACCTTCAGGCTATTGTAGATGAAGGAATGCCTGGATATGAAGAAATTGACCAGGTAGCTACAGGTGCCTCGGTATGTATTGCAGGAAATCTTGTGCCCTCTCCAGGAAAAGGACAGGCCTGGGAAGTAAAAGCAAGTAGAATAGAGATTATTGGTAAAGCTGATCCTGAAACATATCCTTTGCAGAAAAAACGTCACTCTGATGAATTCTTGCGCACCATTGCTCATTTGCGCCCCAGGACCAATAAGTACGGAGCCATGAACAGGATTCGATCTGAAATGAGCTATGGAGTACACAAATATTTTCATGATAAGGGTTTTAACTATATTCATACACCCATTATTACCGGCTCAGACTGTGAAGGGGCTGGAGAAATGTTTGTAGTTACAGCTCTTGATCTGGATAAAACAGCAACTCAAGGCAAGAAAGTAAATTTTGAGCAGGATTTTTTCGGAAAACAGGCTCATTTGACAGTGTCAGGTCAGTTGAACGCTGAAAACCTTGCCTGTGCTCTGGGTGATGTTTATACTTTCGGCCCTACTTTCAGAGCTGAAAACTCCAATACTCCAAAGCATGTTGCTGAATTCTGGATGATAGAGCCGGAGATGGCTTTTGCTGATTTAAGTGACAATATGGGCCTTGCTGAAGACATGGTTAAGAAGATGATTCTTCACGCCAGGAAGAATTGTCCGGATGATATGGAGCTGTTTGCAAAATTTGTAGACAAGTCTCTGGAGTCACGGCTTGATAATATCCTTAATAACGCTTTTGTGCGTCTTCCCTATACAGATGCTGTCGAGATACTTGAAAAGTCGAAACAGAAGTTTGATTTTCCAGTAAAGTATGGTCTGGATCTGCAGACAGAACATGAAAGATATCTTTGCGAGAAAGAGTTTAAAAAGCCTGTGATTATTTATGATTATCCCAAAGAGATTAAGCCCTTCTATATGCGACTTAATGATGATAACAAGACGGTCGCGGCCATGGATCTTCTGGTTCCAGGAGTAGGTGAGCTTGTTGGTGGAAGTCAAAGAGAAGAACGTCTCGATGTGTTAGAATCTCGTATAGATGACACAGGTCTCAATAAGGAAGATTACTGGTGGTATATTGATCTCAGGCGTTTTGGAACAGTACCTCATTCTGGATTTGGGCTGGGATTTGAGAGACTTCTTATGCTTACCACTGGGGTTACAAATATCCGTGACGTAATAATGTTTCCCCGAACCCCTAACTCGCTGGAATTTTAAGAAAATTAACGACAGTTAAAAACACAAAGCCTGATCTGGAAAATTATTTTGTTTTTTTAAGAATTTTTGTTGACAGCAATCCGAATACTATTTAGATACTCTGTCTTTCGGCGACACAAAGTCGAAACCAGTTCATTGATTAACATATTGTAAAAAAAAGAAATTTCAAGAAAACAGAAAAAAAGCTTGACTGAGTTTCAAGGCTTCTGTATAAACTGAAATTTCCTGATTCATGTTCCTTGACAATTAAATAGTGAGCCAGCCAATAAGAAAGCAGTAGGTTTAGAAATAAGCTTACGGGTCTAAGTTGATTTTGAAGAAGTAGATAAGAGTTATAGAGATGTAACTTTTCAGTTATTTTAACTGGAGGGTTTG
>PWPY01000312.1 GCA_003558575.1 Desulfonatronovibrio sp. | reverse complement strand
TTTTAAAAAAATGATAAATTCACCTTGCTGTTTTATAATGCAAAAAAAGCGCACGATCCATGTTATTTATTGATTTGGGGATCATAAGTTATAAAGAGGCTTTGCAGCGCCAGATGGATGCAGTCCGGGCAGTGATCAACAACAATGAAGCTCAGCAGGTATTTCTTCTGGAGCATTTTCCCGTGATAACCGCAGGCAGAAGGCAGGCAAATGATGACCTTGTAGTAGGTCTGAAAAAATTAGAGAAAAAAAATATAGATTTTGTTAAAACCACGAGAGGCGGAAATATTACCTGCCATTTTCCCGGCCAACTGGTTGTGTATCCAGTGATGAGATTAACGCACAAGGCTGGGGCAGTTAAGGAGTATTTTTTATGTCTTGAAGAGGTGATAATTAATCTTTTGAATAAGTACGGTCTTTCTTCCAGGGGGTCCATGAAAAGGCCAGGTGTATATACTGTTAACGGTAAGATAGCCTCCATAGGAATAGCAGTTAAAAAATGGGTTACATACCATGGCTTGGCCCTTAACCTCACACAGGAGCTTGGCCTTTTTGATTATGTCAACCCGTGTGGAATGAAAAACCTGAGGATGACTTCAATTCACGCTGAACTTGGATCTGATAACTTGGACATGGCTCAGCTTAAAGCTGATTTTATGGTTGAATTTAAAAAATATTTTGGTGGATGAATATAATGGATAAAAGAAAAATTGGTCTTGCCCTGGGGGGCGGTGCTGCCAGGGGGTGGGCTCATATAGGTGTGATTGAAGCCCTTGAGGATGCCGGAATTGTTCCTGACTTTGTGGCAGGTACAAGCATAGGTGCTTTAGTTGGATCAGTTTATGCTGCTGGTGGCCTGGAGCAATTTAAGGCATCTGTTCTTGGACTGGACAGGAAAAAAGTTTTATCCATGCTTGATGTTGTATTTCCCAAATGCGGGCTTCTTGACGGTAAGAAAGTAACGGATTTTTTCAAGTCGTTTATTTCGGGAAGGGATTTTTCAGAACTGAAAGTCCCATTTGGAGCCATGGCAACGGATCTTCAGACAAGTGAAGAGATCTGGCTTTTAAGTGGCAATGTATCCAAGGCAGTGCGGGCCAGTATAGCTGTGCCAGGTCTTTTTACACCAGTGATGATTAGTGAAAGACTTCTTGTTGATGGCGGTCTGGTTAATCCCTTGCCTGTTAATATGGTCAGAGAAATGGGAGCGGATGTAGTAATTGGTGTTGACCTGAACTATTATGCAGCCATGCGGGGAAGTGTTGTGGGGAAGAAAATGGAATGCGCTATTAAAGAAGAGCAAGAAAAAAATAACGGGTTGAATAGTTCAGCACCCAAAGAAGAATCCACTAAGTCAGAGGATAGCGATCAAGAGAAAAATAGACTTTTTCCGGGCATTATGGACAGGATTGATAAAATGGAAATCCCCTGGTTTGATTCATTTAAGAACTGGCGCAGCAAGCCTGCAGGGCCAAATATCTTTGATATTATTTTTGCTTCAACTTTGGTTATGGAAAAAACAATTACAGATCTGCGTCTAAAAGATGAACCAGCAGAGGTGGTAGTCAGGCCAGAGCTTGGAAAGATAAGGTTTATGGATTTTCACAGGGGTGATGAAAGCATAAGAGAGGGCTATGACTCCTGTCTTGCTGCTCTCACCACCAATGAGGAAGTAATGGAAAGCCTGAATATAACCCCAAGTAAAGCAAAAGAGTTAAAAAGTCTTATTTCCTTCCAGAAATGAATTGTCTTCAATTTTGACCTGCTTTCCAGTGGTGTTATTCAAAACAGTACTTCCGCTTATCTTTACGTTTTTTCCAAATGCTATATCTCCTTTGATTTCAAGGTAGTCACAGTCAATCAAAGAAGGTACGCCATGAGGAAATCTTTTCTCAAACTGGTCAATTTTTTTATAGTATTCAGGGTCCAACTGGACATCAGGAATAGGCTTTGTCCTTTGCTTGTTGGGTATTATAGTCTTCATATCCGATAGAACAAAACAGTCAGACATGACAGTCAACAAGTCACTGGTTGTTTTGACCGGGGCAAAGCGGATTCTGGGAACATTTAGGGCTCCAGCGTGATCAAAGGCTGAAATAGCAGAACCCATGGCGGTTTCTAACTGGTATACTGTTGGTGAGTCTGAACTCCTTGGATCTAAGTTCTTGGTGTTTATGATCAGATCCAGAGGAACCATCCTGTGCCTGACAAACACCTTCTCCAGGGCTTCAAGATTGAGCCAGATGGAGTTGGTATTGAAGAAGCTGTATTTATTAATATTCATGAATTCTTCAAGCTCGCCTTCGGGACATTGAGCAATCTCCCTTAAAGCCAGCCTGTTATTTTTCAGCAGCCTGCATAGATGACCTCCTTTACGGTCAGACACTGTCCTGGGTGTTACTTCCATTAAAAAGGTAAATTCTTGAGACTTTAGATATCCAAGGATGCTTTCGTTCATTGTCGCCCCGAGGTTGTCTGAATTGGAAATAAATGCGTATTTATAGCCTTTGTCCAAAAGGTTTTTAAGTATCCCTGATGTAATGAGGGCAGTATAGATATCGCCGTGTCCTGGCGGGTTCCATTCCAGCTCAGGATTATCAGGCCAATTGGCAGGACGCAGTTCATTTGCCAATATTTTTGGGTACTTGTGCTGAAGAAAGGCAAGGGGCAGATGATAAGGGTTATCCATATCCTTGATATGAAGCATAGTATCAACATGAGTTCGGAAACTGTTCATAAAGAGCAGGGGGATGGTGGTGTTGTATTTTTTTCTGATGGTTCTCACCTGGTCCTGAATAAGCTCAAGAAATGATTTGCCATTTCTGACTTTTATCAGGGATTTTGCCTTTTCCATGCCCATGCTTGTTCCAAGCCCGCCGTTAAGCTTTATAACCACAAGCTCAGAAATGGCATCTGAAGCTCCCTCTTTATATTTTGAAATACTGTCCAAGTTTGCCAGTTCATTATTTTCAACAGGGAGGATCTCTTTTTTGTTCAGCTTGCCCTGACTTCCATAGACCATTTGAGAAAAATAACACTTAAAGAGGTTTATTACTATGGGAGGGATGGACTGTTCTTCCATTTTCAGGGCCAATGGTCTGAAAAGTTGCATGAGATCAGGATCACTGTTGGAAATACATTCCAGATTGGAACTATCCATTTCAACTCCTTTTGTTTTGCCTTAGCTTGGCATTAAAGGCATCCAACTGTTTATGCCCGGGATTTTTAATACCCTGTATAATAGTGTATTTTTTGGCAACCTGTTTAGTCAAACATCTTAACCTTCAGCTTGAGTGTTGAGCATGGAAGAAGGTTGTCCTGTGCTGGCCAGAACAGATCCCCAGTAATTGGATTTAGTATTAAGAGTTCGTCTTTTTTGAGTAGCCAGAGTCAGGGGCAGGTAGATAAACCTGTCCTGAAGCATGCTTACCA
>PWPY01000311.1 GCA_003558575.1 Desulfonatronovibrio sp. | reverse complement strand
GCTGCAAAAAGGCTTTCTCAGGCTACAGGTGCTGAGGCCGGCACCATTCACCGGATGCTCAAATACAATCCTGCATGAGGATTTGACCATAATGAAGAAAACAAACTCAAGGCTGATGCAGCCATAGTGGATGAAGCATCCATGCTGGATGCGCAGTTGATGAACCACTTGCTTCGTGCTTTGCCTGTTACCTGCAGGCTTATTCTTGTGGGAGATGTTAATCAGCTTCCTGCAGTAGGACCGGGGGATGTTCTTAATGATATCTTAAGCAGCGAAACCCTGCCCAGCTCAAGGCTTACCAATATTTTCAGGCAGGCCCGGGAAAGTTCTATTGTTGTAAATGCTCATAAAATTAATATTGGCAGATTCCCAGTCAGTTCTACCAAAGAGCCTCCACAGGCGGATTTTTTCTGGGTTGTGCAGGAAGACCTTATTAGAGTAAAAGAACTTATCACTTATATGGTATGTGACCGTATCCCCAGTGTATATGGTCTTGATCCATTGCGGGACATTCAAGTCCTTACCCCTATGCATAAGGGTGAAGTAGGCACTCAGGAACTTAACAGAGTGCTTCAGGATAAACTCAATCCCGGTGAAGACGCAATTGTACGCGGATACAGATCTTTCCGGGTGGGTGACAGGGTTTTGCAGATCCGCAATAACTATGAAAAGGAAGTTTTTAATGGTGACCTGGGCTGGATTAAGGGTTATGACTCTGAAGACGCAGAACTTGTTGTTGATTTTGAAGGCAGAAAGGTGATCTACGATTTAGATGAGGTTGATGAACTGACTCTGGCATATGCTGTTAGTGTTCATAAATCTCAGGGCAGTGAATATCCTGCTGTGGTCATGCCCGTGGTCACCCAGCACTATATGCTTTTACAGAGGAACCTTATATATACGGGACTTACCAGAGCCAGGAAACTGGCAATTATTATCGGCTCCCAGAAGGCTATGGGAATAGGTATCAGGAACCAGGGGGCAGGGAGGCGCTTTACCCATCTTCGGTACAGGCTTCAAAAAGTGTTTGACTGATTTGCCTGCTGTTTATTGTTTTTTTACAGCATGAGATGGGTAAATTGTATCTGTTCACCACATTTTAGGGGCCAATCCGGTTTTCTTATGTTGCAAAACTTCCTGTGGCTGCTTCGTAAGGCAAAACCTGTTTTTTTGGGGCCAAGACATAAGAAATTATTGTCTCTCGCCCCTCGAAGACTCGGTAGAGGCACTGAGATCGCTGAGAAGAGTAAATATCTTTTCATTTCTGCGAGTTGCAGTAATGAAAAAGGTTCTTGCCCCGGGCGGGGAGTAACTTGTTCATAGACCCCGGATCAAGTCCGGGGTGACGGTTAACGCAGGTAGTTGCCCTTTTCCGTCATTCCGGCGAAAGCCGGAATCCAGGTTGCTTTAATAGTCTTATTGCAAATGTGGTGAACAGTTACTAATTTTTAAACAACACACTTTATCCTGATGAGAATTAATTATGCCTGAAGTTTATCTTCTTACAATTAATAAGGGAATTGAAAACCGCATTAAATGCGTTTTTGCCGACCTCCTGCCTCATATGGGTATTAGCGTATTAGATATATTTGATTTTTCTGGAAAGATTGATTTCAAGAGTGAGATAAATATATTTGTTATTGAAACAGGCTGCAGAGGCGTAGATTATAGTGTCATGAGTACGCATCTGAAATCTTTTTCCAATGAGCAGGGAGTCTCTATTCTGGCCATTGTCGATAGTGGTGCTGCTGAAAAAGATGAACATATTCAGAATGCTGACGTATTAGAAGCTGATGCTGTACTTGAATATCCATTTGACGAAGAGCAAGTCATAGCCCATCTGGAATATCTGGCCAAGATCAGTGAGCTTAGGGCCATGAATCAAAATCTTGGAGCTCAGCTTAATTTCAGGGTGTCACGACTGGCTGGTCTTGAAAAGCAGCTCAGGCATACAAACTGGTTGTTACAGGCCTTGAACAGGTGCGGAGAAGTAATAATCAAAGCGAACAATGAGCAGGGTATGTTGAATGATATTTGTGAAATTCTTTCATCCGGTCTTGGTTCATGTATGGTCCTGGTGGGTTATGCTGAAATGGATTCTCAAAGCAGTGTAAAAATTGTCGCTGTAAGTGGGGAAAAGAGTGAAATAGCAGACAAACTGGATCTATCCTGGGGAGAAGGCCCTTATGCCCAGGAACCCACTGGAACAGCTATAAGAACTGGAAGAACTGTCTTTATTCAAAACCCTGCTAATGATCCCTCAACTCACCCATGGGCAGATACTCTGAAGGCTCATGATGTAAAATATATTCTTGCTCTGCCCATTGCCCATGCCGGCGTAGGTTTTGGCGCATTAACCATATATGGTGGCAATAAAACAGAGTTTTCATCCAATGATTTAGAATACATGGAGCGGGTAGCTCAAAATATTGGTTATGGGGTCTGGTTCTTACGGCACAGACATAAAAGAAAGCTTGTGGAAAAGGAACTTCAGAAGACAAACGATCTTTTTTCCCTGGCCATGGAGGCTACTGAAGATGCCTTGTGGGACTGGGATGTTTCAACTGGAAAAACATATTTCAGTCCCAGATGGTACACTATGCTTGGTTACGAGCCTAATGAACTGCCTATGACCTATGACAGTTTTACCAAGGTTGTTCATCCTGATGATCTTGCTGATGTTCAGGAAAAGCTCAAAGTTGTAATGGCCCACAGTGAAAATTACAGTATCGAATTCAGGGCCAGAACCAAAGATGGCCAGGACAGGTGGATACTTGCCAGAGGTAAGGTGGTGTCAAGGGACACTCAGGGAAAACCTCAACGTATAGTTGGAACTCATATCGATTTGTCCGATAGAAAAAGGATGGAACAGGAGTTAGGAGAAGCCAGGAACAAGGCTGAGACAGCCAATAAAGCCAAAGACAGATTTCTCGAAGCCATGAGCCATGAATTGCGTACTCCTTTGAATGGAATAATGAGTATCCTCCAGACCATGACCGAAGCAGAGCTTAAACCTTCTGAAAAAGAATATATTCAGATGGCTCTTGATTCTTCCAGACAATTGCTGGTTTCCATTAACAAAATTTTAGAGCTGTCCAGCCTGCAGAAAGGTATGCAGTGTATTCACAGTCGACCATTTGATATTATGGATGAAATGGGCAAGATAACAGACTTTTTCATGCCTATGGCCAAAAATAAGAATTTAAATCTGGATCTTGATGTATCCAATGAGCTTCCTGCTACCTGTGTCGGGGATATCAGCATCATAAGACAGATACTCTGGAACTTTATGGATAACGCCATAAAATTTACCGAGAAGGGTGGAGTTGTATTGAAAGTATCTAGAGATGAAGATAGCAAATCATCTCTGAGGGAGCAGTTTATGCCACTATGTTTTGAAGTGATCGATACAGGAGTTGGTATACCCGAAGAGCTC
>PWPY01000281.1 GCA_003558575.1 Desulfonatronovibrio sp. | reverse complement strand
ATCTCCAAAACATCCGAAAAAATTCCCCTGGTTATCTGATGGCAATTAGTGCAGTCATTGCAGGGCTCAGAATCAGGACCATTCAGACAATTAATTGCCTTGGCCATAATTCTGGCGGTAGTGGTCTTGCCCACCCCCCTTGTTCCGCTGAACAGGTAAGCATTGGCTGGCTTATTCTGCTGGGCAGCCCTGGACAGTATTTTTTTGATGAAATCCTGACCAACAATATCTTTAAAAAGCTGCGGTCTATATTTTGCGGTCAATCCGGCTTTTGCCATTATTCTCTCGTTAGAAACTCCAGATGCATCACACCTTTATCAACTCAAAGCATGGCTATCTGTTACGGAGATTTTAATAAGACTGTTAAATACTGTAGTGTGTCAACCAACCAGCATATTTCAAGTTTTCCCCATGTACAACTTTGAAATATTCACTTTGAAAAAGCAAGCTTGCAGGCCCTGCTTTTCCTGCTCCAATGGTTCTGCGATCAACTTCACGGATAGGAGTAACCTCTGCTGCAGTTCCGCAAAAGAATGCTTCATCAGCCATATAGATTTCATCCCTGGTAAAGCGCTGTTCAGTTACTTCATAACCCATATCTCTAACTATGGTTATGAGGGTATCCCTGGTAATTCCTCCGAGAATCGGCCCCAAAGGCGGAGTTTTGAGTTTGCTGTTTCTGATTATAAAAATATTTTCTCCTGTAGCCTCAGCAACATACCCGTCAACATCGAGCATTAATGCCTCGTTATAGCCGTCTGCTACTGCTTCACGTTTGGCTAAGACAGAGTTTACATAGTTTCCGGCAACTTTGGCCTTGGTCATCATGACATTGACGTGGTGTCTGTTAAAACTGGAGGTCTTGACCCTGATTCCATTCTTAAGGGCCTCTTCACCTAAGTACGCACCCCATGGCCATGTGGCTATCATCACCCTGATGGGATTTTCACCGGGATGAACTCCCATAGCTCCATCACCAATAAATACCAGGGGCCTGATATATCCCTGATCAAGCTTGTTTACCTTCAGGGTCTCAATAATAGCATCACTGATTTCCTTTCTGGAAAAAGGGATTTCCATTTCCACGACTTTGGCTGAATGAAACAGTCTGTCCACATGCTCTTCTAACCTGAAGATAGCAGATGAACCATCTTTACATTTATAGCATCTGATACCTTCAAATGCAGCCACACCATAATGCAGGGTATGTGTCAGCACATGGACATTGGCCTCATCCCATGGAACAAGCTTGCCATCAAACCATATTTTTTCCGCTTTCTGAATCATTTTTCCTCCGTAGTATCTGTGTGTGTCTATTATTCAACAAACAATCTTAACAGCGTGAAAAAGTCCTTGCAATACAGACTATTCAAAAACTCCAAGCGGCAGTCCGGCACCCACTTTAGATGTCAGTAAAGGCTTATGCCGGAGTAATACCTGCAAAAGTGGGTGCAGGATAAAAAAGCTAAAAAGTTCAAGGTCGAAGAGTAGCTATGACAAGTAAAAGCTTGAACCTTTTGCAGCGATTGGGAGATTTTCAGCCTGTTACCGTCTAAAATTTCTGCAATCAACCATTGTGGCTTGGTCGAAAAACCAGCTTTAATGGAGCAATGTCTAACTTAAAGATTTTTCTTATCTGCTTCTCAAGATACTTTCTATATGCCGGCTTGATTAAATCCGGATTGTTAACAAAAAAAACAAATTCAGGCGGACAGGCTTTTGCCTGGGTCATATAGTAAATTTTTGCCCGTCTTCCTTTCATTGATGGAGGCTGATGCCTTTCGGTAGCATCGCGCACAAGCCTGTTAAGAGTGCCCGTACCCACCCTTAACTGGCACTGTTTCCAGAGCTTTTCAGCAAGGGGAATAAGTCCTCCCAACCCTGCCTTTGTGATGGAAGAGGTATATACAATCGGTGCGTGGGCACAGAAACTCAGTTCATTTTTAAATATTTCCCTGTATCTGCCCTGTTGAGACCTGGGAACAAGATCAATCTTATTGACAAGAACAATAAAAGGCGTCTTTTCCCGGTCCAGAAAAGACAGCAGTTTTTTATCCTGGGCAACCACTCCTGACAGGGCATCTATAACCATAAAAACCACATCGGCACGCTTGCTGCTTTTAAGGGCTTTTAACACACTAAATCTTTCAAGGTCATCCGTAATTGTGGTCTTGCGCCTTACACCTGCAGTGTCAACAAATGTATAAAGACGATCATTTTTTTCCAGGGTAATGTCCACACAATCCCTTGTTGTCCCGGCCTTTTCACTGACCATGACCCGGTTCTCACCGGATATGGCATTTAAAAGGGATGACTTACCCACATTGGGGCGTCCCAGAAAAGAAAGCCTCAGGCCCTTGTTGTCATCCTGATCTTCTTCAGGCTCAGACTCTGGAAGCTTGGCCAGAATATCGTCCAACAGGCTATGGACATTGTGGCCATGAGCAGCAGAAACCGTAGTCATATCCAGACCAAGAGAATAGAAATCAGCTGCCAGTAAAGCACTCTTTTCTTCACCATCTACCTTATTTACTGCAAGATGAACGGGCTTATTGCTCTGCCTGAGCATTTCAGCGAGCTGCTCATCAAGTCTTGTTGTCCCCTGACGTCCGTCTACCACAAGTAAGATCAGATCCGCCATCTCTATGGCCTCGGCAGTCTGGGCAAATATCTCAGACTCCACCTCGTCTCTATGATCCATTACCAGCCCACCTGTATCCACCAGGGCAAAACACTCACGGTCGTCAATCCGGACCACTTCATACAGCCTGTCCCTGGTTACACCGGGGCGATCATGAGTTATGGCTTTGTTCTTCCTGATTAATCTATTAAACAGAGTAGATTTGCCCACATTGGGTCTTCCGGCAATTACAACGTAAGGAAGCATGTTTTTCCCTGATTGGAGGATTTTTTAACGACTTGCAGCAGAGATTGATTCTCTGAATGGCTGATTAAGTACACCCTTTTCTGTTATAATTCCAGAAATGAGATCAGCAGGAGTTATATCAAAAGCAAAGTTATAGACATTTACATTTTCAGGTATAATTGATTTGCCATTGATGAACTTAACCTCGTCCGGGGTCCGGTCCTCAATGGGAATCTCAAGTCCTGAAGATATTTTCAGATCAAAAGTGGAAAATGGGGCAGCTACATAAAATGGAACTTGATGCTTAGATGCAGCAAGAGCAACACCATAAGTGCCTATTTTATTGGCAACATCACCGTTACCTGCAATACGGTCAGCGCCAACAACAACCTTATCCACCAATTTTTTACTCATGAGATGCGCGCAGGCGTTGTCGCATGCCACCACAACTTCAATTCCATCTTTTGCCAGCTCATAAGCTGTAAGCCTGGCTACCTGAAGAAAAGGCCTGGTTTCATTGGCTATCACTTTGATCCTTTTGCCCTGTTCTACAGCAGCCCGGATCACGCCAAGAGCAGTTCCATAGCCACCTGTTGCCAGAGCGCCAGCATTGCAGTGGGTCATTACAGT
>PWPY01000267.1 GCA_003558575.1 Desulfonatronovibrio sp. | reverse complement strand
GAACTTTTTCATCACGCTGCTGGGATATGGGCAGCCATAAAAAAGAAAATTCAGGAGTTTTTGTTATGCGTAAAAAGCTGTTTGGAACGGATGGTCTGAGGGGTCAGGCCAATATCTTTCCAATGCTTCCGGAAATAGTGCTCAGGCTCGGCCTGGCTGCCGGCCAGTATTTTCGTAATGGACACAGGCGTCACAGGGTGTTGATCGGCAAAGACACAAGGCTTTCAGGTTATGTTTTTGAAAATGCCCTGACATCGGGGTTTTGTGCTTCCGGTATGGATGTATACATGGTTGGCCCAATGCCTACTCCGGCCATTTCCTTTTTGACCAAAAACATGCGGGCTGACCTGGGTGTGGTTATTTCTGCGTCACACAATCCTTTTATGGATAATGGAATCAAATTTTTTGATCATATGGGATTCAAGCTTTCTGATGCGGTGGAAGAAGAAATTTCTGAACTGGTTCTGTCTCCGGATATCAGCTGGGATCATCCTCAGCCGGAATTTACCGGTCGAGCCAAAAAAATAGTGGACAGCCCTGGCAGATATATTGTTCATCTGAAAAACAGTTTGCCAAGCTCCATGACCCTTCAGGGTTTAAAGGTTGTGGTTGATTGTGCTCATGGGGCTACTTACAGGGTAGCACCACTTATACTTGAAGAACTGGGGGCAAAAGTAATCACGACCGGGGTGGATCCTGACGGGCTGAACATTAATAAAAAATGCGGTTCTCTTTACCCTGAAGTTGCAGCGAGTCTGGTCTTAGAGCATGGAGCAGATATTGGGCTTACCTTAGATGGAGATGGCGACCGCCTTATTGCTGTAGATGAAAATGGAGTGATTCTGGATGGTGATCAGATCATGGCCATTTGCGCCAAGGATCTTATGGAAAATGACTCTCTGCCAGGTAATCTCCTTGTTTCCACTGTGATGAGCAATCTGGCTCTGGAGGTTTTTATGCATTCCCATGGTGGGGAGCTTGTCAGGACCAGGGTGGGTGACAGGTATGTTGTAGAAGCCATGCGTGAAAGAGGAGCCATAATGGGCGGTGAACAGTCCGGTCACTTAGTATTTCTGGATTATTCAACAACAGGAGACGGGATACTGGCAGGGATCAGACTGCTGCGCATTATGATAGAGAAGAATAAAACCCTCTCAGAGTTATCAAAGCTTTTGACACCTTTTCCACAGAAACTTATTAATGTTCACGTAGAAAGAAAGGTACCATTTTCCCAGGTTGATTCCATAAAAAAAGCAGTAGAGAAGGCAGAGCATAGCTTAGGTAAAAATGGACGTGTTCTTTTGAGGTATTCAGGGACGGAGTCTGTGGCCAGAGTTATGGTAGAAGGGGATGATCAGGACCTGGTGGAAAAATGGGCTGCTGACTTGGCCTGGGAAGTTGAAAAAGGCCTGAAGATAGATTTTTAAGTTCAAGATAACAATTGTTCATCATATTGATTATGTTTATCATTTTGGTGTCTGTCTTTTATCTAAATTGTTTTTAGAATCGATTCTTGTGTGAATGTTTTCGACTTGGACTTCGATTTGGATTTCGATACCATGAATCTAAGGGGCTGAGCCATTTAATTGAAGATAAGAGCTGATTAAAAAATCTGGTGTACAGTTATTAAAAAATTTCCTTGTAATATATTTATCCAAAGGAGCTACAAATGGAAGCAAAGAAGGTTATCATCCCGGTCGCTGGATGGGGTACCAGGTCACTACCTGCAACAAAGAATGTTCCCAAAGAGATGCTTCCAGTCTACAAGAAACCGGCTGTACAATACGTTGTTGAGGAAGCCATTGAAGCGGATCTTAATGATGTGGTTTTTGTGACCAACCAGCAGAAAAGAATTATTGAAGATCACTTTGACTACAACCTGTCTCTGGAAGTCGCTTTGAGGCGATCGGGCAAGGAGCACCTCCTTAAAGATGTCCGGCAGGTTGCGGAAATGGCCAATATTATATCTGTTCGCCAGAAGGAACAGCTTGGACTTGGTCATGCTGTACTTTGTGCCAAAGAAGTGGTTAAGCAGGAACCTTTTGCGGTAATGGTGGGAGACGACCTTATGTTCAGTAAAGAGCCTGCCATTAAGCAGCTTATGGAGGTTGCAAAAACAGAGCACATGCCTGTGGTAGGTGTTGTTGAGGTTCCCAGAGAAAGGGTCTCAAAATATGGTATTATTCAGGGTGAGGAATTTGCTCCGGGACTTTACAGGGTAAGACATGTATTTGAAAAACCTGACCCAAAGGACGCACCATCAAGACTGGCTCTTGTGGGGCGTTATGTTCTAACTCCGGAGATATTCGGTTATCTTGAAGACTTGGAACCTGGTTATGACCTTGAGTACCAGCTCACAGATGCTTTGCAGTCTCTTGCGCAAAATAAAAGGCTGCTCGCTGTCAAGCTTGATGGCAGAAGATTCGATATTGGCGACTGGGCTGATTATCTTACAGGAAATATTTACTTTGCCCTCAAAGATGATGAACTCAGGGATGAGCTCATTGAGATGCTTGGGGAGCTGTTGCCTTGCAAAAAATAATTTTGTTTTTGATGTTTTTCGTCTGGCTGTCTGGAGCGCCAGCTTCAGCAGCCGTTCTTGTTCCTGAGGATGAAATTGAAAAAATACTCAGCAGCAATTACCAGGGACTGGAGAATTTTTCAGTTGTCCTTAATTTTGAAGATAAAGATCTGAGCTTGAGAATCTGGAAACAGGGTCCTTACTGGCGTCAGGAATGGGTTGCCCTTGGGAATGGCAATAATGAAGTTGCAGGCGTTGCTGTTGGTGAAAAGAAAACAGTACTGTCATCCAAAGGGATAGATAGTGTTTACCCTCCTTTGCTTTCTTTGTTATTCAGGGACTTTTTCTGGTGGAAAAACCAGGGAGTAGATTCGACCCTGCAAAGCTATCATTTTTTTCACGGAAGGCCTGCCTTGAGTGTTGGAGTGACTGCATTTGATGATTATAGTCCCAGTTTGTGGTTAGATAATGAAGATGATGTTATTATCCGCATGATATTGTCAGATAATGATATATTTCTGGATCTAAGCTGGTTTGAATATAAAAATATCGGAAACTATAAACTGCCGCACAGGCTGATTATTACTTCAGGGCAGCTGGAATTTTCCTGCACCATTGAATGGCGCGATATAAACTCCCCTTACGATCCTTCCCTTTTTTCTCCACAAGCTCTTGATGAGTCTTTTTCCGGAATAAGTCTTGAGCCACAGGAGGTCGTCCAATCTTTTTATCAAGCTCAAAAAGTTCTTTTTTGAAGTTTAGTCTCGAGTTTTTGAGATTTACTGAAAGAGTAAAGCCAGGTTGTTTTTAATGAAAAATCAAAAAGATGATATAATCTGGTCTGTTGCGGTTTTAGTTCCCCCCTATAAAAGTCTTGCCTATAAAGAACCTTTCTATTTCCCAACAGATATATGGAAGCCTGGATTAAGGGTATTGGTACCCATGGGAAGAAGTAATACTCTTCGCCCTGGGGTTC
>PWPY01000260.1 GCA_003558575.1 Desulfonatronovibrio sp. | reverse complement strand
ACTGCTCTCTGGCCACATCCTGGATCAGTGCAGGCACATCCAGAATAAGTGCCATGCTGCCGTCTCCTCTTACAGTCGCTCCTGATACTCCTCTGACATTCTGATAAACCTGTCCAAGACTTTTTATTACAGTCTGGTGCTGACCAACAACCTTGTCCACAACCAGTCCAACTCTCTGATCCTTAACATTGACAATAACTATCTGCTCAATCTTGATATCCTCACATGGGATATTAAACCAGTCACCAAGACGGATATAGGGAACAATTTCACCGCGCAGATTAATAACGCTTTTAGAGTCGTGACTGCCGTTTTCAGATTTCAGTTCAACACATTCTTCTACCACAGAAAGGGGAATAACCAGATTGTCATGTCCCACCATAATCTGAAGTCCGTCAATTATGGCCAGGGTCAGGGGAAGCTTTATCCTTACCTTGGTTCCCCGGCCTTTGCTGCTTTTAAGGGAAATATTACCCCGTAAGGCATCAATGCCTCTTTTTACCACATCCATACCTACGCCTCTGCCAGAAACTCCCGTAACTTTGGCAGCAGTGGAAAAACCCGGTTCAAAAATCAGCTGCTGAACCTCTTCATCACTTAAATCACTGTCCTTAGATATCAGCCCCCTTTCCACCGCTTTTTGTCTTATGACATCCGGATCAAGTCCCTGTCCGTCATCAGCTATCTCAATAATGACCTCCCCTCCGGCATGTGCAGCCGAAAGAGTCAATGTACCCTGTCTGTTTTTACCTGCCTTCTTTCTTGTTTCCGGGTCTTCAATTCCATGATCAATGCTGTTGCGCAAAAGATGGACAAGAGGATCATTAAGCCTTTCAATAACTGTTTTGTCCAATTCAGTTTCAGAACCTCTGGTCACAAGTTTTATTTCCTTGCGAAGATCCTTGGACAGGTCTCTGACTAACCTTGAAAATTTACTGAATGTAGTACCGATGGGCATCATTCTGATACTAAGGGTGCTGTCCCTGAGCAAATCAGACAATCTCTCCATTTCTTCGGCCAGAGCAAAAAGAGAGGCAGAATCCATCTCAGAAGCCAGCTGATTAAACCTGGCCTGGGCTATAACCAGTTCCCCCACCAGATCCACCAGATTGTCTAACTTGACTGAATCAACCCTTATGCTTGATACTGCGGCAGCCTCTTTCTTATGAGCTCCAGTCTGCTGCACAATTTGCTGCTCAGCAAGAGCTGAAGCAACCTCCTCAGGAGATACCTTCCCGCTCTGAACCAGAATGCGGCCGATGCGCTCCTGAAGTTTAAGCACTTCTTCAATATCATCAGGGGTCAAAGCTCCCCTCTGCACAAGGATATCACCAAGACGATTATGCGCCTCTTCAGTATCAATCTCTCCTGATTTATTCAGTTTTTCAATGACCAGCTCACAGTCATCCTCAACAAACATGAAAATATCCCTGAGGGCATTTTCATCTTCTGTAGTGGTAAGAATAATATCCCACCAAGTATAGCACATCTCCGGATTCATTTCAGAAATCCCGGGAATGGCATCTGTCCTGGCAATTATTCTGCATAAGGGGCTGTCTTTGGCTACCCCTGACTTTACCTCGCATATCCCAAGGTCAAAAAGCTCATCTAACAATGCAAGAGGTTTTGCTCCTGTAAAAAATATATTTTTGTCAGGTTTGAACCTGATTCTGAATGTACTTAACTCCCCGTCATCTCTGCCGGCGTCAATTTTTTCACCACTTTCATCAGGTGAGTCGTCTATAGAGGGTGAAGAAGGCGCAACAACATCTTTGAGCTTAGAAATAATCTCCTGTGCCCTAACCTGGCGGTCATGACCTTTATCTGCCAGCATATCGCTGATGAGATCCCTTGATTTGAAAAGCTGATCTATCAGCTCGGTATTCAGGGACAACTCCCCGCCCCGAACCTTGTCCATCATGGTCTCAACTTCATGGGTGAAGGACGCGATTTCATCGAAGCCAAACATGGAGCCTGAGCCTTTTATGGTATGCATGGCTCTGAATATACGGTTAATCAGGTCCTGATCATGAGGATCTGCTTCAAGATCAAGAAGTCCCTGCTCCAGTTCATCAAGAAGTTCAGTTGCTTCTGTAATATAGGCCTGACGGCCCTGTTCCTCTAAGGACATTTGCCCCTCCGGTATGAAATACTGAGGTCGGGTTATAAATAAAAGATCAGCCTAAAACCTTTTTGACAACAGCGAGGAGCTGCTCAGGTTTAAAGGGTTTGACAATCCATCCTGTGGCTCCAGCCTGTTTGCCTTCCTGCTTTTTTTCAGCCTGAGACTCTGTAGTTAGCATTATTATGGGAATGAATTTAAACTCAGACTTTGCCCTGGCCTGGCGGATTAATTCCAGACCGTCCATATTAGGCATGTTCAAGTCTGTAATAATCATATCCACCGGCGAAGAAAGCTTGCCTAAGGCATCTTTTCCATCCACAGCTTCCAGAACTTCATATCCTGCATCCTTAAGGGTAAAACTAACCATCTGACGCACACTTGCTGAATCATCAACCGTCATAATCCTTTTAGGCATCAACATCTCCTTTCCAAAAGTATCCACCGGTATACTCTTCAGTAAAACCCATTTTTTCCGCTTTTTTGACAATCCTATGAGGTATAGGCTCAAAAATAAGTCTCTTACCTCCTCTGACGGCCTCCTTGTACAAGGCACATACAAGCTGAAGAAAAGTCAGGTCAACACTTTCCACATTGCTCATATCAATCTGAACCACCTCATGCTTCTGAAGGGTTTCCAGAATCATCCTGTGCAGTTCAGAAGCATGTTCCACGTTTAGATTACCCTGAAGGTTCATAACCGCCTTTGTGCTGTCAGAGCTTACCTCAAAATTTGCCATTGCCTTATTCCCTGTTACTTTCAGGTTAGAAAAGTTCTATATTATCACCAAGACAATCTTCATCCTGATTTTCCTGAACTTCCAGATTTTCACCGTCACCCCAGAACTCATCTTCAGAAGAAGATGAGGAATCATCAAACGGCTCCCCTTCCAGCCCAACCTTATGAACAAGTCGCTGGGATTCCATTGTATATCTTTCAAACATCTTTTTGAGATTCTCAGGCCACTGAACATTATCAAAGCTGGTTTCAAACTCGGCTTCTGTTTCTTTGACTATTGTTTCCAGCAGATATCTTGCTTCTTCTATGCCTTTGAGGACTTCATGGTGAAAATCCAGGTTTCCGGCAAGAAACCGGGTTGTCTTAGCCAGGTCAGAACCCTGGGAAAAGATCGTTTCAAGCTTTTCTTCAATCTCCTGGTTTAAATTACCAAGCTCAGATAAGGTTTTATCAATTTTATTGCTCAGGTCCTCAAAACCACTGAAGTCAACAGCCCGGGCAGTCAACTCCTGAAGTTCTTCTGCGTCTTTGGATATATTGTTTAAGATTCCAGTAACGCTCCCTGTCTTATCCCTTG
>PWPY01000272.1 GCA_003558575.1 Desulfonatronovibrio sp. | reverse complement strand
TTCAACTGTTTCCGGGGGCAATGTAATAGAGATGGGCCGGGGTGTAACCGCAAAGCTCGAACAACTCAAAGAAAGACTCCCAGCGGGTATTGAAACTGACTATGTAGCTTTTGAAGCGGACCAGGTGGATCAGGCCATAAATTCTTTCATGCTCAACCTGATTCAGGCAGTGTCCATCGTGGTAATCCTTCTGCTTTTGTTTATGGGTCTTAGAAGCGGACTGATAATTGGAAATGGCCTGATCCTCACAATACTCATAACCTTTGCCATGATGCGCTACATAGGTATGGACTTAGACCGGGTATCTCTGGGCGCATTGATTATTGCCCTGGGAATGCTGGTGGATAATGCCATTGTGGTCACTGAAGGGATAATGGTAAAAATGCAGACCGGTGTAAAAAAGATTGAAGCTGCCGGGCAAACTATCAGGGAAACTGCCTGGCCTCTGCTCGGTGCCACCCTGGTGGCTGTATTTGCCTTTATGCCCATAGTCCTGGCCGGTGATGATACTGGAGAATACACCAGAGGACTTTTTATCGTTATTGCTGTATCTTTAATGGTAAGCTGGTTTCTGGCCATGAGTATAACTCCTTTGTGGTGTCATATGTTCCTTGGCAAAGACCTGGATGAAAAAAGCATTAAAACTGATCCCCATTCGGGCAGGATGTACCAGATATACAGAATGATTCTGGAATGGAGCCTGGGCAGAAAAAAACTGATTCTAACTGTCATGGCTGCCCTTTTTATTATTTCCCTGGCCGGATTCACCAAGGTGGACAAATCTTTTTTTCCGCCATCTACAAGACCACAGCTTAAACTTGACTACTGGCTCCCGGAAGGATCAAGAATTGAAGCCTTATCCGATGATATGGCCGTTATTGAAGAAGAACTTCTCAAGCATGAGAATATAATTTCCATTGGATCATTCATTGGCGAGGGAGCACCAAGATTTTACCTGCCCATGGAACCACGCTTTCCTGTCAGCTCTTATGGGCAGATAATCATAAATATTGATGACTCTGCCAACCTCGATGATATCAAAACATTCACACAGGAATATCTTCAGGAAAATTTTCCATATGCAGAACCCAGAGTACGGAAATTTCCCATGGGTCCTCCTGTGGAATTTTCAGTGGAAGTCAGGTTCAGCGGGGAAGACAGGGAGGTTCTCAGGCAGATGGTTGATCAGGCCAAGGAAATAATGAGCGCTGATTTTGACTCTAAGGAGGTTCGGGATGACTGGAGACAAAAGGTCAAGATTTATGAACTGAAGTATTCCCAGGCCAGAGGCATCAGAACCGGTGTCAACCGTGAAGATGTGGCAAGGGCACTCAAGCTTGGGTATGATGGTGTAAGTATTGGAATTTATCGGGAAGAAGACAGACTTATGCCCATAATACTAAGACCTCCCTCTGAGTACAGAAAGAGGATTGAAGATTTACTTACCTTAGACGTACGCTCCATGGATGACAATATAGGGACTCCCCTTGGCCAGACCATTTCTAACGCCGGACTTGAGTGGGAAGATCCTGTGATTATCAGAAGGGACCGGGTCAGGACCATCACAGCCCAGGCTGAAACCACTGCCGGAAATCCTCAGGATATGATGAGCCGCATTAGAGATGACATTGAATCTATTGATCTGCCCCCCGGCTATTCCATGGAGTGGGGTGGAGAATATGAAAAATCCAGCGGTTCACAGGCCGAAGTTTTTTCAGGGGTGCCCATAAGTTTCATGCTCATGGCCATCGTTGTGGTTGCTCTTTTCAGCAGTTTCAAACAGCCTGTAATTATCCTTTTGATACTGCCCCTGGCTATGATCGGGGTAACTGCCGGTCTTCTGCTTACAGGACAGCCTTTTGGATTTCTGGCACTTTTGGGAGGTCTCAGCCTTTCAGGTATGCTAATCAAAAACGTGGTGGTCCTTTTAGACCAGGTGGACATGTACATTGAATCCGGAAAGGAAAAATATCAGGCATTGATAGATGCTTCTGTGAGCAGACTCAGGCCTGTCATGATGGCTACTCTGTCCACAGTAATGGGCATGACCCCACTTCTTTTTGACCCTTTCTGGATAGCCATGGCTATCGCCATAGTTTTCGGCCTGACCTTTGCCACAGTGCTCACTCTTGTGGTGGTTCCTGTGCTTTACTCCATAATGTTCAGAATCAAGCCTTCACCTTCCTGAAAATGGTCTTTTTAACCTTTTGGTCTGCAAGATGGGCAAGCTCCCTGAATTTTTCATTAACCTTTCTATAGATAGAACCAGGTGAAAAATTCCCGTTGGCAAGTTTTCTGCCTGCTTTTATGCCTGTGAGAATCTCCATGGCCTGCTCAATATTTTCCACAGGATATATTTTAAACATACCTTTTTTTGCAGCCTCAACCACATCATCATTGAGCATCAGATGAATAGCATTGTCCCTGGGAATAATCACCCCCTGCTCACCTGTCAGTCCTTTTCTCCTGCAAACTTCAAAATATCCTTCTATTTTTCTGGTAACTTCTCCTACTGCCATGATGGCTCCAGACTGGCTCACTGCTCCGGTAAAGGCATAGGAAAGGTTGATAGGCACTGCGGAAAGAGCAGAAAGAAGAGCAGCAAGCTCGGCCCCTGATGCTGAATCCCCGTCAATATGAGCATAACTCTGCTCAAAACAGAGGCTTCCCGAAAGAACCAGAGGTTTATCCTGGGCAAAAAGATTCTGCAGGTATCCCTTGATAATCATCATTCCTTTGGTATGAATTGGGCCGCCAAGTTCGGCTTCACGCTCCAGATCCATTATTCCCCCGTGTCCCACACCTGTGGTGCATGATATCTGGTGGGGAAGGGCCATTACATAGTCGCCAAAAGCAGATACTGACAGACCATTGGCCCGGCCGACACTGTAACCGGTGGTTCGAACCTTGATAGCTTCACGTTCGTACTCAGATAAAAATTCATCCTCATAAAGATTCAATCTGTATTTTCTTGCCGTAAGAGCCCTGTTAACCGATTCTTCATCCACTACATCCTTTTTGTCCATAACAGCAAAGGCATCGGCTTCAATCATTAATTCAGAAATTTGAGATAATTTAAGAGATAATTTCTGTTGATCTCCGGCCAGCCTGGATGAATGATCAATAAGAACTGCTACAGCATCCCTGCTGAAGGGATGAAGGTCATTGTCTGCAGCAATCCTGGCAAGAATCAGACTCTGTTCATGGATAGAACCATTATTACGAGGCATGGTCTCCCGCATATGAGCCTTGATTTTAAAAAGTTTGGAAAATCTTTCATCAGCTTCAAGAAGGACTTCGTATAAATCATCTGAGCCAATAATAATAATCTTAATATTACTTTTTATAACAGAATTTTCTATAGTTAGAGGATTTTTAGTATTCTCACCTATATTCTTAGGTGTTATATGGACAATGGGAACCATGGGTTGGCTTAACATAAAACTGTCTGTTGCAACAGTTGGGATAGGGGCTATGATTTTAGGTCTTGGTGTTGAGTATGGGGTCTTCA
>PWPY01000328.1 GCA_003558575.1 Desulfonatronovibrio sp. | reverse complement strand
CAGCCGGGAGTTCAACCAGCATGCCAGCCAGGCCAAAAAAGCAGCCGGGCAGGGGCCGGTATTTATTACAGACCGGGGCAAACCGTGCCATGTGCTGCTTAGCATTGAGCAATATCACAGCCTGACCAGGCAGGAGGAAAATATTGCAGATCTATTGAGTATGCCCGGTTCAGAGGATATTAATCTGGAGATACCCAGGATGAAAGATTTTCCTCAAGCAGCGGATTTCGAATAATGTATCTGCTGGATACCAATGTTGTCTCCGAACTGAGAAAAATCCGCCAGGGCAAGGCTGATCCAGGAGTTATGCGCTGGGCCGAGAGTGTCGCCGGCAGTGATTTATATCTCTCTGTGATAACTGTTCAAGAACTGGACATAGGAATTATGCTGGCTGAAAGACGTGACCCGGACAAAGCAAAAATTTTGCGAGTTTGGTTTGAAAGCAGGGTTCTTCCAGTCTTCAGGCATCGTATCATTCCAATAGATACGCAAGTTTCCCGGTACAGCGCCAGGCTGCATGTGCCGGACCCCAGACCTGTGCGCGATGCCTTTATCGCAGCTACTTCAATGGTATACGGAATGACAGTCGTGACCCGGAATGTACGTGACTTCGAGCCTATGAAGGTATCCTTAATAAATCCCTGGAAAAAATGAATAATCCGGGGTCGGACCTGAGCAAACAATTAGAATAGTTGACTAAAGTGCTTCTAATAGAATGAACCTCCCCCAGCCCCTCCTTGGAAAGGAGGGGAGTAGACCGGGTGAACTCAGGCAGGCGGTGTGGATGGTTTCTATTCTATGAAGAGACTTGCTGGGTGAAAACACAAAGTATGCTTACTGGAGACTTAAATGTGGATTGCCTTCTCTGTTGCTGCCCTGGTTGCGCTTCTAATATTTGCCACAATACGCACCAACTGCAGGCTGCATGAAACAACCGAACGAATCTACCAGCAGCTTGCAGGGCCTGTAAACGGCAAAGTTTCACAGATGCCGCCAATACTGGGCCGGATGACTGCTTTGGAGGTTCCTGTCCAGGGTGGCAAGGCGTTTTATCATATTTTGGACAAGCAGATCAGCTTTTATGTGCAGTCTCCAGAGCTTAAAAACTGCATGCATTTGTGGATCAATGATAACATGAGAAAGACTCTGGGAAGCTACAAGTCAGGAGATCCGGATTTTGACAGAGTGTTCAGCATATACAAAGGGCCTGGGGACACCGATATTTTTCTGGAAATGTTTGACCAGAACTGCCGCCGGGCCATGCTGCAATTAAAGGCCAAAGCCACAGAGGATGTGGTAAACATCTGGATTGAACTTATCCATGTCCGACCCCGGGATGATATTTTTTCCATAAAAATAAACAATTTTCTGCTTCCAAAAATGGGCATGACCTGGCATCCGTATGATATTTCGGTTTACAAAGATTTGCTTGACAAATCCATGGAGGTTTGGCTGTCCTTCAGGCAGTCAGCCTGCACTGGACCACTTTGACATTTTGTGTCAAACCAAAAGTGTTCAAGAAACAACTTGCTGATATCAGCAAGTTGAAAAAGTCCTTATTCAACACTTAGCAGCCCGTTGAAAAACTCCCAATTGCTGCGTCGCTGCAAAAAGTTCAAACTCTCACGTATGAATAAATACGCTTCAACCTTGAACTTTTTTTGCTCCTTGCACTTGAGGTTTTTGAACGGACTGCCTGATAAGGACTTTTTCAACACTTAGTTAGGTATGCGATGAAGATTCAATCCCTGATGCAGAAATTTCCTTGATCAACAATAGACCATGAGGTGGATATATGACAGTAGCGGGAAGTGACAAGCGCCAGTTCAAAAGGCGGTCTCTATATTACTATCTTCAGGTTCTGGACAGAAAAACAGGCAGGGAAATTGGCAGGCTGGTGGACATTCATGTGGCCGGGCTGCTGATTATAAGCAGGCAAAGCTTTAAGCAGGATCAGGAGATTGATTTGCGGATTTCCTTAGACGATGAGGCCTTGAGATCTCTTTCCGGAAAACTGGATGTCAGAGCGGTTGCCAAATGGTGTAAACAGGATGTTAACAGGGATTACTATGTGACGGGCTTACAATTCACGGAAATTTCGCCTGCACAGGAGAACATTATCGAAGACCTGGTTCGGATTATCGGATTTAGAAAGTAAAGGATAGAATAAAAGCAGATAACATAATTTTGAACTGGATTATTGTCTGTATGCTGCATAGTGTTATGTTTTCTTGGGATCAGAGAAAACATAAAACACTCTTCTCTGCGCCCTATGCGACTTAAGCGAGTCTTCGAGAGCCTGCCCAACACCTATCTATTGATGGAGCTTTATGGCACCTGAGACAGCTGGCTGAAGGTTCATATCCACAAGCCTGGCAAGGGCTTTCTTGAAGATAGGTGCGGGGGGGAGAGAGACAATAATTTTTTATGCTTTGGCCCGAATATACATTCAGCATGGATTTAAGCCTTTTCCAGGCAATGTACGCTTTAGACGGATGAACCCTAATCTTTCCACCTATAGCTATGAATGATAAGTTTAAACCAACGCAGTCCAATGTTTGCCGGGACTTGGAAAACCAGGTCAGCAGACTTCTAAATGTGGCCAAAAAAGTTGCCGGCAAAAAACAGAAAAGCGTTAATTCTCTTACAGCGATGACCGGGGACAGGTCATTGCATCCCCTGGTCAGAGATCTGGCAGAGACCATTGCCTTGATGTCTGTGGAGATTGAGGCCAGGGAGTACAGGGTTGAATTGATCATAGATGATCTGCTCAAGAAACAGGCAGACCTTGAACAGGCCATGCATGACGCCCTGACCGGTCTGCCAAACAGGGCTATTTTTCATGAACATTTAAATAAATTTTTTGAAGCGGCGGTAAGAAATAAAAAGCCCCTTGCTGTTGTATTTATTGACCTGGATAATTTCAAGCCAATAAATGATTCTCTGGGACATGATGCTGGAGATGAACTGCTTGTGATGGTGGGAAAGAGGATACTCAAGTCCATAAGATCCTCTGATGTTGCGGCCAGACTTGGTGGTGATGAATTTGCCCTGATTCTGGATCAGTTTTCATCAAAAAAAGAAGCTTTATTAGTTTGCAACAGGGTGCTTGAGGAACTTAAAACACCATTTCCACTCAAGGCAGGAGAGGTTAGCATTGGCGGCTCCATCGGGGTTTCATTCTTCCCTGGGGATGCTGATAATCCCACATCTTTGCTTAAAAGCGCCGACATGGCCATGTATTCAGCCAAAAGCAAGGGCAGGAACCAGATCAGATGCTATAAACCATAACACCAGCGAGGTGTTCACCTTAGAGAATAGTGAGTTCTTGAGAAAGAATCTTAACAAGGCAGAAAATACCGGACTCCAATTTTATCTTTTTGACGATTACTGGCCATTATATCATAGCATACAGTAAAGAATGAAATTTTTCCTGAGGCTTGGAAAATAAAAAAGGGTTACAGCTGTTTTGACTGTAACCCTTTATTTTTTATTTGGCGTCCCCAAGGGGATTTGAACCCCTGTTACCGGCGTG
>PWPY01000331.1 GCA_003558575.1 Desulfonatronovibrio sp. | reverse complement strand
TATGCGTACCGGGCTTGGAGATGAATACCTGCGCGTAGGTATGCGTACCGGGCTTGGAGATGAATACCTGCGCGTAGGCCACCTGAAATACTTTATGGATGGAGGAATGGGAGCCAGGACAGCCTGGATGATAGATCCATATACTGACACTCAGCAACATGGATTATGCCTGATCAGTCCTGAAGAAATGTTAGATGAAATAATAGCTGCTGACCAGGCAGGCCTGGCTGTAATGGTACATGCCATTGGAGACAGGGCCGGGTATGAGCTTGTCAAGGTCTTTGAAAAAGCCAGGACTGCAATGCCTGCAAAAGCCATCCAACCGGCCCTGAGCCATCGTATAGAGCATGTCCAGGTTATCAGAAAGCCTGATCTGCAAAGACTTAAGGCCTTGAACATGCCTGTATCTGTGCAGCCGGCAAATATGCTTCTTGATATCAATATGATAAACCAGTGCGCAGGAGAAGCAGCCCAGAATGCTTACGCTTTCAAAAACATGGTTGACGCCGGCCTGTTAGTCATGTTCAGTTCTGATTGTCCTGTTTGTGACCCCAATCCCCTGACTGGAATTCAAGCGGCCATAACCAGGTCAAGGAATAACGGCACTCCCGAGGGTGGGTGGTATCCAGACCAGAAAATTTCCCTGCATCAGGCCTTGAATGCTTATATATCATCCCCTGCCAAAGCTTATAAATCCTGGCATACCCACGGCAGCATAACCCCCGGGAAATTTGCAGACATGGTAGTCTTTAAAAATAATCTTTTTAATTCCGATCCCCTGCACCTGTATCGTTCCCAAGTAGCCATGACTGTTTTTGACGGGAAAATTGTTTATCAAGCATAAAACCAAGTGAGGACTGATCATGAATGAAAAAACAAGCCAGCTCCTTGAAAGGCGCAAAAGATTTGTTCCCAAAGGTGTCTTCAACGTAACTTCATATTTTGCCCAGTCAGCAAAACAGGGAACAATTACCGATGTGGAAGGCAGGGAACTTATTGATTTTGCAGGAGGTATAGGAGTAGTCAATGTGGGGCACACCCACCCAAAAGTTGTGGAAGCAGTGTGTAAACAGGCTGAAAGATTCACCCACACCTGCTTTCATGTAGTCATGTATCAGGAATATATTGATCTCGCGGAAAAACTGACAAATCTTACTCCAGGCAATTTTCCCAAAATGGCGGCCCTTTTCAACAGCGGAGCTGAAGCAGTTGAAAACGCGGTCAAATCTGCCAGACACTACAGCGGCAGAAGTGCAGTAATCTCTTTTGATTGCGGATTTCACGGCCGTACCCTTCTGTCCATGAGCCTCACCGGCAAGGTAAAACCCTACAAGCTTGGATTCGGCCCTTTTGCCCCGGAAATATATCATATGCCTTATGCATATTGTTACCGCTGTCCGTTAAATCTGAATTACCCTGAATGCGATGTGGCATGTGCCCGCAACTTAGAAAATTTTTTCATTAAAAACGCTGCAGCAGAAGAAGTCGCCTGTCTCATTGTAGAACCGGTTGCCGGCGAGGGAGGATTTATTACCCCGCCAAAAGAATATTTTTCAATACTTAAAAACATTTGTAAAAAATACGGCATAATCTTCATAGCTGATGAGATCCAGACCGGTTTTGGCCGGACCGGAACTATGTTTGCCATGGAACAGTATAATGTGGAACCTGACCTGGTCACCGCGGCCAAAAGTATGGGAGGAGGCTTGCCCATATCCGCTTTAATAGGACGCTCGGAAATACTGGACCATCCCCAGATTGGGGGCATGGGAGGCACGTACGGAGGAAACCCCATAAGCTGCGCTGCTTCCCTGGCAGTCCTTGAGGCCTTTGAAGAAGAAAATATCCTTTATAAAGGACAGGAACTGGGCCGAAAAATGAAACAAGGATTTGACAAACTTGCCGGACGCTATGCCTGCATAGGAGACGTGCGCGGTCTGGGTTCAATGCTGGCCATGGAAATAGTCACGGACAGAAAAACCAAGACCCCGGACCCGGATCTGACTAAGAAAATAATCAGCTATGCCCATGAAAAAGGCCTCATCACCATGGCATGTGGAAACTTTGGCAATGTCATCAGGACACTGGCTCCCCTGACCATGGATGATGAAACCTTAGATAGAGGACTTAAAATCATGGAGCAGGCCTTTAACCAGTCCGGAGCAAAATAATGAACGGCCGTTACGACCAGATTCTTCTCATTGACCTTGAGAAGCAACAATCCAGGACCATCAGCCCATCTAAGATTTGCGCCCAGGATCACCTGGGGGGAAAGGATATCTGCACCAGACTTCTGCTTAAGCTTAATCCTGCCGGAGCTGATCCCCTGGGGCCGGAAAATCACCTGATCTTTTCCACAGGACCTGCTGCCGGCAACATGGTCTGGGGAGGATGCCGTTACGGTGTATTCACCAAGTCACCCCTCACCGGCGGTTACTTAGAATCATATTCAGGCGGAAAAGTTCCTGAAGCCATGGATGCTGCTGGTTACGATGCAATTGCCATCCGGGGGCATTCCCGCACCCCGGTAGTTTTAAGGATACATCCTCAGGGCTGCGACTTCTTAGATGCCACAGAGCTGTGGGGTTCAGATACTTTTTCCACAGAGGATAAAGCCAAAGAAATGTGTCTCCCTGATGACAAAAAGCATAAGAAAACCGGGGCAGTAGTCATAGGACCTGCTGGAGAAAAACAGATTCCTTTTGCCCTTATTGCCAATGATTACTGGCGCTGCGCCGGACGTGGCGGTGCAGGAGCGGTAATGGGCTCCAAAAAAATAAAGGCCATAGTATTTCAGGGCAGCAGCAAAAGATCCATTGCGTATCCGGAAAAACTGACTGCCTTTTCCAAAACATTCATGAAAGAGGCCAGAGATACTCCTGGAGTAAAGGCCTATAATAAGTTTGGAACCACCCAGATGGTTGCCCTGTTAAACACTGCAGGTGCTTTTCCGGCCCAATACTGGAATCTGGGCACCTGTGATCACTGGCAGGACATAAGCGGTGATTTCCTGCACCGCAATCATGATGTCAAGCCTGAAGCCTGCGCCAAATGCTTTATGGCCTGCGGCCGGAAAACCATTGTCCGAAGCGGCAGACATAAAGGACTGAAACTTGGCGGGCCGGAATATGAAACCATATACGCCTTTGGCGGACTGTGCATGATAAAGGATATCACAGAAATAGTGTATCTCAACGATCTCTGCGACCGCCTGGGAATGGACACCATCACAGCAGGTAATCTCTGTGCCTTAGTCATGGAAGCCGGGCGCCTGGGCAGAATGGAAAAAGCCCTCCAGTACGGAGATTTTAAAGGAACAGCCATGTTGATTGAAGACATGGTTGAAGGAACAGGACTGGGCGCAGTCCTGGCGGGAGGCATTCTCTCTGCCGGCAAGGAACTTGGCCTTGAAGACCTTGTAGTTGAGGTTAAGGGCATGGAGCCAGCTGGCTATGATCCACGAGTTCTTAAGGGCATGGGACTTTCCTACGCTGTTTCAGATCGGGGAGCGTGTCACTTGAGAACCACCTTTTACAAGCCTGAG
>PWPY01000103.1 GCA_003558575.1 Desulfonatronovibrio sp. | reverse complement strand
TCAAGTGGATTGGGATAGGCAACAACAGTAGTGCCTCTTGTCAGAGGCATCCAGTAATTGGCAGTGAGCCCGAATACATGGAAAAGGGGCAGGCTTGCTAAAAAAACATCCTGTTCCGTCACCTCGACTACCTGAGGAATGCTGTCCAGGTTGTGACTGATGCTTTTGTGCGTCAGTTGGACACTTTTAGGCTCTTTCTCGCTTCCACTGGTAAAAAGAATTACTGCCGTATCATCAATGTCTCCACGACTGACTGCATTGAGAAGATACTTTTCCGGCATCTTGGCCTTAATCAGGGCCGGGATTTTATCTTTAATTCCCACGGAAGCAACAATATCTTCTAAAAAAATCATTCCATCCACAGGCTCTATCTCAAGCTTTTCCAGAAGTTTCTTACTGGTCAAAATGGTCTTGAAACTGCACTTATCCTGGGCATAAATTGAATTCTCCCTGGCCCCTGTAGCGTAGTTGATCATAACAGGGATTTTTCCAGCCATAAGCAGGCCCAGATTGGCCAGCATGCATCCAGCTGATGTGGGAATCATTATTCCAACATACTTGGTTTTAATCTTCTTGAATCTTTTGGCCAGAATCAAACTTACAATAAGCATTCTTTCATATGTAAGTTCACGCTCAGAAGCTATATCGTGTACAGCCACTTTACCTGGATATTTCTTAGCTGTCTGAATAAATCTTTGATGTAGTTGCATTATTTCTCCACCCGCATTTTCTTCAATGATGACAAAAATTCTTACTAGCCTTAAAAACAAGACTCAGATTCTATGGTATTGCTAAAAAAAATACAACTACATTTTTCAAGGAGACTATCAGACATCTATGGTATGATTATTTCCTCAATGGACTTGCGTGGCCTTGCTTCTGGATGCTCAGCCGGATAACCCGCTGTCAGAAGGGCCACTACAGCGAAATGATCTCCAAGGGCAAACCTTTCTTTGATTGCTTTTTCATCATACATGCCGACCCAGCAGGTCCCAAGATCCAGCTCCACTGCCTGAAGCATCATTTGAGTTATGGCTATGGAACAGTTGGTTGCTGCAGCGCTTCGAAGAATTTCTGCGGGAGCATCTCCAGCTTTCTGCACATATTCTTCTATCCCTGAAAGCATTTCAGGGGGCAAAACACCACTGTCCCTGAGAAAACGCACATTAGCTTTGGCATCATCAATATACTTAGAAAGATCAGCACAGCACAAAAAAACCACGTTAGCCCCGCCTACCCAGCGCTGTCCCCTGGTAGCTTCTTTGGCAAGCCATTTAATATCTTCTGGATTCTGTATGACCTTAAACCTCCAGGGCTGGGCATTCAGTCCCGAAGGGGCCAGCCTTGCTGCCTGGAGAAGTGCGCCTATTTTGTCTGCACTGATATCCTCATCTGAATATTTCCTGATGCTCCGCCTTGATTTAATTGCCTGATTCACATCCATATTTTTCTCCTTTGTTTCAGACTGTCTATTATATACATTGTCTTCGAGCAGCTTGAAGCGTATAGTCAAAAAATTTCAGTTTATTGTGGTTTTGCCATACAGATTGCTTCACTCGTTTCTCTTGTTCGCAATGACAGGTGTTGCACAACCATATCTGTGACTGTCAGGTGTCATTGCGAGCGAGTCTTTGAGTGCGGCAATCTCTCTTCCGCTATTCACTTAGTCAATGCCTGCAGCTAATATCTTTTCAATAAACTCTCCCCTGGTTCAGATGCCAGGCCAACCCAGAGATTGTAACACATAAACAATAAAACAAAGGTAAAGGGAAGAGCTGCGGTAATTGCCATTTGCTGCAAAGCTGCCAGACCTCCTGAAACAAGCAGAATTGCAGCCACAGAAGACTGGGTTATACCCCAGATCATTTTCCTGGACAGGGTGGGGTTGGGAGATCCCTGGCTGGTCATGATTCCCAGAACAAAAGTTGCTGAATCAGCTGAAGTAACAAAAAAAACAATAAGCAGCAAAATAGCAGCATTTGATAATATTACTGATCCGGGAAAATAATCAAAAACCACAAATAATGCTGTGGATACATCCTGGCGCACAGCCTGGGATATATCAGCACCCATTTCCAACTCCAGAAAAAGTGAAGCCCCTCCAAACACGCTGAACCAGACAAAGGTCATAAGCGTTGGCACAAGAAGTGCCCCGCTGACAAACTCCCTTATGGTTCTGCCCCTGGATATCCTGGCCACAAATATGCCCACAAATGGCGACCAGGCAATCCACCAGGCCCAGTAAAAAAGAGTCCAGTCCTTATACCATTCCCGGCCCAGAAATGGGTTCACTGTGAGGCTCATTTCCAGGACATTGCCTATATACCCGCCCATGGTATCAGTGAAAACATTGAAGATATATGATGTGGGGCCAAAAACAAGCATAAACAGAAGAAGAATAAAGGCCAGCAGAATATTTGATTTACTCAGGGTCTGGATACCTTTATCCAAGCCAATAACAGCTGAGATCATAAACAGTACAGTGGTTATAAGAATAATCACAAGGGTAGCTGTATTGGAAGAAGGAAGCCCGTACAGATGTTCCAGCCCGCTGTTAATCTGCATTGCTCCAAGACCCAGAGAAGTTGCAATGCCGAAAATAGTGGCAAACACTGCCAGGATATCTATGAAATATCCCCATGGGCCATATATCCGGTTACCAAGAACAGGATAAAAACAGGAACTTATCAGGGGCGGCATGCCTCTTCGAAATGAAAAATAGGCAATACTCAGGCTCATGACAATATATATTGCCCAGGGATGCAGTCCCCAATGAAAAAAACTGTAACGCATGGCAAAGGTGGCTGCCTGCCCTGTTTCCGGATCAATATATTCCGGAGGTTCCATAAAGTGACTTACAGGTTCGGCTACCCCCCAGAAGATCAGGCCAATGCCCATACCTGCAGCAAACAGCATGCTGAACCAACCAAAATACGTATATTCAGGCTTTTCATGGTCCTTACCCAGCTTGATGCTTCCAAACTTACTGAAAGCAAGTACAAGGCAGAAGGCCAGGAAAAAAAATCCGGAAAGCATATACGCCCAGCCAAAGTGAGCAATAATAGCCCCATGAATAAAACTGGAGAAACTGTCCAGAAATTCAGGGTCAATGACTCCGGCTGAAACAAAAACCGCTACTATTATTAGAGATATTATAAAAACCTTTTCTTTAAACAAAAATACTCCCTTTCTATTTTTCAACTATACAATTAAGCAGTAAAAATTTCTTTTGGAAAATGCTGATTTTATTAATCATATCAGTCAATATAAACATCCGTAACAAAAAGAAGCTAAGCTATTGATTTTCTTGTCTTAACCTTGAAAGATGGACGTTGAACCTTGAACTCTAAAACTATACAACACATTATCCCGGACCTTTAAATAGTTTCCATCCAGAAAATCTTTCTTTCTGGATGCTGAAACAGTCGGTTTTCTTTCCGGAAACCAGGAGTTTTTTCTTTTGGCAAGGAAATCAAGCAATTATGAGGAGGCGTATCTTAATACGGTGACAAATAATTGTGCAGATTGACGCCGCCAAAAGGAAAAAGAACCGTTTC
>PWPY01000009.1 GCA_003558575.1 Desulfonatronovibrio sp. | reverse complement strand
GCTGAACTGCTTGAAAACTGGGAAAGGGCACAGCGTTTTGAACCCTTGGAACGTATACAGGGAGCTGACTTCGATGATTAAAATTACTCAGGCCAAATATCTTGGCGACTACCAGGTTGAGCTGTCATTTTCTGATGGAATGACCGGAATTTTTGACGGAAAATCTCTTTTAAAAAGAAGCGGCCCTTTACTGAAACCATTAAATGATGAGCTTTTTTTTCAACGTTTTTTTGTAGACTTTGGAGCTCTAAGCTGGCCTCATGGCCTGGAATTGTCACCAGCCAAACTCTATCAGAGCTGCAAGCTGCACAAGGCCGCTTAGCAGCGTGTTGAAAAAGTCCTTATCCAACTGGCTGTTAACCCTGCAAGCCTGACCCTCCCGAATCAAAGCTAAGTATTGATGTTTATCAGTGCAAGAACCCCTGCAGCATGGTATAAGTAGACAAGATATACTAAGAATTCCGTTGCTGATCTCGTTATCACCTGCACTGTAAGTCTCTTCTCTTAAGGAGGGACTAATGTCAATTTCCTTTTAACAGATCGTTTACTGAAACATTTATTATTGTTGCTCATAAAAAATTATCTCCTTAGGAGGAGTACCATTCTGTTCTTGTGTTACAATAAAAAATACGGCCTTAATCATTCCCCCCTGCAGTTCATTGATAAGTCCCAATTGCTGCTTCTCTGCAAATAGCCGTACACAAATTGAGAATATGTAATTTAGCCCTACGATGTTGAAGCCAGGATACCCTCTTTCCATTTTAACCTTCCTGGCATAGTCGCTGAAAAAACTACATTTTAATATAGAGGCCGTTGTTTTCAGTCTTCGGCTATGCCTGTTTAGTAGACCTTATCGGTTATTCTAAAGACTGACACAACAAAGCTTGACCATTCAAGTTGGCTGAAACTTCTTTCTGAACATGCACGCAGTCTTGAACTGCCCCATCTTTCTATCCCCAGACAATAACTCTACAGCGACACTTATGTAAATAATCGTCTCTGCCACCGCAAACAGGCACTTTTGCCGATCTCAAACCGTGAGAATAGTATCAAAGTCATAACTGTTAATGATATATAGAAGTACTTCAGAATTTCGATGGCCGGTAATTTCCAGTATGTCTTACCCCGCCCTGTGATCTCAGTCTTTCCGTAGCCTCAACTGCTTCATTTCTGCTTAATGCACGCTAAATATCATCATGGCTCCTTATGTTATGCATCTGGTAAAGATCAGGATAATCAGGGTGTAGCCCTTTCTGCTTTTAATTTAGATCAAATCCAGCGTACAATCTTACATTTTTGTTAAAAATAAATGAGAGATAGTTATGTGTGGTATTGTTTACTAAGGACATGGCATATAGTACTAAAAATTTTATGCTAATGATTCTTCATTGGACAACAATTACAAACGTTTCGTCAAAGATGGGAGTTATGCTTTTGGCACAGGGAGTCAGTGAGGATTTTCTTTTTATCAATTAAATTATAGTTATTTAGAAAATACCATTGATATGACAATTTTATATTAAGACTTTTTGTAACTATTCACCATGTCCAGCAAGAAGACCTGGACCCCGGAGCTGGTCCGGGGTGACGGTTAAAGCAAGCGGTTACTCTTTACCGTCATTCCGGCGAAAGCCGGAATCCAGTGCCATTGAATAGCCATATTACGTATGTGGTGAATAATTAAGACTTTTTTAGAAATATTATATTCAACTCGTTTATATTGTCAGAATTTAAAGTATTTTTGGAATTTGTGAAGATAAAAGCTGTGACTTACGCCCTCACAACATAAGCCTATCAGGCGCCCTCCCAAAATACTTTGCATCAAGCATGTACATCAAGCAAACCCACAACCCGGTCTGGAGGAGCATAGTGAAATCAGTCAGTCAATCTCTCAATGCCAAAGTCATGGTCTTTTTTGCAGGCATGTTTCTGCTCGTGCTTTCGGGCAGTTATCTGGTCTATGTTCAGCAGCGTTCCGCCATCTCCACGCAGGTTCAGGAACAAAGCCATGAAATGATGGTTGAATCCTTGGAACAACAAATAGCCAACAAGACTGATGTTGGGCTGACCAATGCGCTTTCTCTTGCATTATCCGGACATACTGCTGAAATGGTCAGTAATATGGACCGGGCAGGCCTTGAGAACGAGTTTTCAGAGATACTGAGATACTTTTCAGGCCAGTCCAATTTTGGCGGCATTCGGGTGCAGGTATTCAATCCTGATTTTTCCACGCTTCTGCGCAGCTGGAACCTCAGTAAGTATGGAGATACATCCGCTCCCGCGGCCCAGGTCCTAAGAGAAGTTCAATCACAGGGCCAAGCTATGGCTGCTTTTGTATCAGACCATGACGGTGTTTTTATTCGCGGTGCAGCACCAGTAAGGCATAAAGGTGAGCTTGCCGGGTATATTCAGTTTTTGCAGGGTATGGGCAGTGTTTCCAGAGACTATGAGGCTGAAGGTATGGAATATCTGCTACTGGTTAACGAGGCAGCAGTCTCTGAAGCATCACAGCTCAGATCCAATCAGCGCATAGGTGAAATGTGGGTGGCCAATGATAACTGGTTTTCCGAAGATGTAGTCAAAACCATTTCTCTCATGGACTTGAATAAATTTCAGGACACGCCCCATATCATCGCCAACGAACGTTTTGCCATAGGAGTTCCCCTTAAAGATGTTTCCGGCAGGGTAACAGGCCTGCATGTCCTGGCCATGCCTCAGCAGGTTGTTGATGCAAGGATAAGTGAGGCCATGCGTGCGGCAGTTATGGTAATATTTCTGCTGGCTCTGGTTTTTGTGGTTCTAAGTGGGGCAATGTTTATAATATTGCGCCGCCAGGTAGTTCTTCCTTTACAGTCAATAAATGCTTTTGCTGGAAAGATGTCCAGGGGCGACCTTACTAATAAACTGGCTACAAAGCAGAAAGACGAGGTAGGACAAATGACTGCAGCACTTAATGAAATGGTGGACAGCCTTAGCACCAGGTTCAAAGAAATAAGTACTGCCATTTCAACTCTGGCCTCATCTTCAAGCCAGCTCAATTCCATTTCAACGGATATGGCTCAAAGATCAGAGCAGACAGCTGGAAAATCAAATACTGTAGCAGCAGCAGCTGAGGAATTAAGTGCCAATATGGGTTCTGTGGCTGCGGCCATGGAACAGTCAGCAACTAATGTCAATACAGTATCAGTTGGTGCTGAAGAGATGAGTGCAACCATTTCTGAGATTGCCGGCAATACTGATAAAGCCAGGAAAATAACTGAAGAGGCTGTTTATAAGTCCAAAGAGGGTTCCCAGAGAATAAAAGATCTTGGTGATGCGGCTCAGGACATCAGCAAGGTTACTGAAACCATCATGACCATATCATCCCAGACCAATCTTCTGGCTCTTAATGCCACCATTGAGGCTGCCAGGGCAGGAGAAGCGGGCAAGGGGTTTGCTGTAGTTGCCAATGAAATTAAAGAACTTGCCCAGCAGACTGCCCGGGCCACAGAGGATATCAAGGGTAAAATCCAGGGAATTCAGGACGCTGCAAATTTAACTGTAACAGAAAATCTTGAGATT
>PWPY01000059.1 GCA_003558575.1 Desulfonatronovibrio sp. | reverse complement strand
TATTCTTCAAACCTGATTCATCAAGCTCCTCAACAAAGGGCATAAATTGATAGGCAACCTGAGGCGACAACCTGGATTGCCGTATAACATGCTTGGAAAGCCTTACCGGATACTTATCAATCACCTTTTGTAAATCTGCACGTTCATCCTCAGGCACTGCTACATTGGTCAGTTGCTCATAAGTTTCAACATCTTTTACAGCAGACAAATTATCACCAGGTATAATTACTTCAAGAATGGGCAATAAAAACCTTTTGGGTAACTCTACTCCACCTACTACAACCTTAGTGTGGCTTAAGTGGTTGGCAGGTTCAAGCTGTTCAATTACCTGACGAAAAAACTGGTACTCATCAAGCCCTGTGGCATTTAAGAGACTTGCAAAAGGATTTTCCCCGCTGATTTTATGATAAAAATCTGTTCCCAAAAAAGCAGGCTCTCCATACATATCCAGAAAACCAATTACCGCATTCTTAAGCTCATCAATAAAGACTTCAATTTCTTCCTGTGAATGTGTGAAACGAACTGATATTTCCTGCATAACTCAATCCTTAAAAAAAGTAGTAATTTTATAAATAAAAAAACCCGGATCCTATGGGACCGGGTTTTGGTTGGCTATGGCGGAGAGGGAGGGATTTGAACCCTCGAAGGAGCTATTAACCCCTTACGCGCTTAGCAGGCGCGCGCCTTCAGCCAGCTCGGCCACCTCTCCAATCGAGTGTCTTTACAGTTAATAAATATAATTAATGAATTAACATGTAAATACAAATTTTTATCCAAAATGAATTCAGCCGTCAACCTAATAGTTTGACAATTATGCACCGGAATCACTATTGTGTTCTGGCACAATAAAATATTTTACATCTCTAACATTAAATAAGGAGCTGGCAATGTCTGACTTTGATCGAATTAACAGGCTTCCCCCCTATGTATTTGCCATAGTTAATGAGCTTAAAATGCAAATGCGCCGCCAAGGTGAAGATATTATTGATCTGGGCATGGGCAATCCTGACCTGGCTACACCAAAGCATATCGTGGATAAGCTTATGGAAGCAGCGGCCAAAGGAGACAACCACAGGTATTCGGCTTCAAGGGGTATTCCTAACCTTCGCAAAGCAATCTGCAGCTGGTACAAAAAACGCTATGAAGTAGATCTTGATCCAGAGACAGAAGCAATTGCAACCATGGGGGCTAAAGAAGGACTTTCTCATCTGGCTCTGGCCATGTTAAGTCCAGGTGACGTTGTATTCGCCCAGGACCCTACATATCCCATTCATCCGTATTCAGCCATAATTGCTGGAGCTGATGTAAGGAGGATACCCATAGGTTTAGACAGGGATTTTTTCGAGGATTTGCTTGTTGCCACTAAGCAGACCTGGCCTCAGCCCAAGGTATTAATAATCTGCTATCCTCATAATCCTACCACAGCAACTGTAGAGTTGAGCTTCTTTGAGAAAATCGTTGATTTTGCCAAGGAGCACAATGTTTATGTCATCCATGACCTGGCTTACGCTGATCTGTGTTTTGACGGGTACAAAGCACCCAGCTTTCTACAGGTTCCTGGAGCTAAGGATGTTGGTGTAGAATTTTTCTCCCTGTCCAAGAGTTATTCCATGGCTGGCTGGCGAATGGGCTTTTGCTGTGGAAATAAAAAAATGGTCAATGCATTGACCAGAATCAAAAGTTACCTTGATTACGGAATTTTTCAGCCCATTCAGATTGCTTCCATAATCGCCCTTAACGGACCTCAGGAATGCGTCCAGGAAATAGTGGATATCTACGAAGACAGAAGAAATGCTCTTGTTGAGGGGTTGAACCGTATTGGCTGGGATCTGGAAAAACCCAAAGCTACCATGTTTGTCTGGGCGAGGATCCCGGAAGAATTCAGAAAAATGGGCTCTGTTGAATTTTCCAAGCTCTTACTCAAGGAAGGCAAAGTAGCTGTTTCGCCTGGACTTGGTTTTGGACATTATGGAGATGACCATGTGCGTTTTGCCCTTGTTGAAAACAGGCACCGCATTAACCAGGCCCTCAGGGGAATCAAAAAGGTTATAGGTGGGTAATGGATAAAAAAACTATAAATATTGCCCTGGCCGGCTTTGGGACTGTGGGAACTGGCCTGGCAAAAATAATTCGGGAAAATAAATCGTGGATAGAAAGAAGAACCGGTAAACGCCTTGTAATCAAAAAAATTCTGGTCAGAGACTTGACCAAAGTAAGGTCATTTGTCCCTGATCCAGATGCCAGGTTCACAAGCAATATGGATGACCTGTTGATGGATAAGGGCATAGATATTGTTGTAGAGCTTATGGGCGGTATAGAAGAGGCTTTTACCCTGATTGATTCGAGTTTGCGCAGCGGAAAGCACGTTGTTACTGCAAATAAAGCCCTGCTGGCTGAAAAAGGAAACGAACTTTTTGCCCTGGCCAGTGAAAAAAAACTGGGATTATACTATGAGGCAAGCGTTGCCGGGGGAATTCCCATTGTCCAGACTTTAAAAGACAGTCTGGCAGGAAATAAGATAAAATCAATTACCGGGATCCTGAACGGGACAGCAAACTTTATCCTTAGCGAAATGACTTCAAAAGGCCTCGATTTTTCTACTGCCCTTAATGCTGCCCAGGAAAATGGTTACGCCGAAGCAGATCCGACACTGGATATTGAAGGGATAGATGCAGCGCACAAGCTGACCATCCTGATACGACTTGCCCACGGAGCGGACTATCCACTCGGGATACTGCCGATTCAAGGTATTTCCAGGGTTAATGCCAAAGACATATCTCTGGCAGGCGAATTCGGTTATGTTCTTAAGCTCATAGCCCAGGTCAGAGAAAAATCAGAACACCTGCAGGCAGGCATTTTTCCTGCTCTGCTGCCCTGTGACCATATCCTGGCAAAGGTAGATGGCCCGTTCAATTCCATCCTTCTGGAAGGTAATGCTGTGGGCCCGATAATGCTTTATGGTCAAGGCGCCGGGGATCTACCCACAGGAAGCGCTGTACTTTCGGATATAATGTCCCTGGCAAAGGACAATTCTGCTATTGACAATACAGGCTTCAAGGAAAATATTTTACCAAAAGCCCAGATAGTAGAACCGGAACTCGCTGTTTACAGACATTATTTCAGAATGAGCGCTCTGGACAAACCTGGAGTGCTTTCGGCTGTATCCGGAGTTATGGGCGAGCACAATATAAGCATTGCCCAAGCAGTTCAAAAACCCGGCCCTGAAGGAAAAAATGTGCCCATAGTCTTTCTGACGCACAGGGCACAACTTAAATCAGTATATTCGGCATTAAAGGTTATCGATAAATTCGATTTTATTACGGCCCCAACTGTTCACTACAGGATTTTATAATGAGCAAGGTATTAATGCTGGTAGCAGACGGAATGGGAGACTGGCCTATTGATTCGCTCAATGGAAAAACTCCTTTGGAGGCAGCAGACACGCCAAATATGGATCGTCTGGCATTAAGGTCCAGGGTGGGAATATGCCAGACTATTCCTGAGAATATGCCTCCAGGATCGGATATCGCTAACATGTCTCTATTGGGCTATGATCCTGCAG
>PWPY01000164.1 GCA_003558575.1 Desulfonatronovibrio sp. | reverse complement strand
GTTGAAACAGCAATCCCTATGGCCTGCTTGCCATTAAAGCGCATCATACTGGTCGCCGGCTCTACCAGACCCCTGTATACCGTGGCCACATCGCGGAGGAGAACCATATCTTCAGTCCCGGAGGTGACATCGGCCACTCCCAGGACCAGATTGCCAATATCTTCAGCATTGGAAAATTCATCAGCAAGGGAGAATCTGAGTTTTTCCCTTCCCATGTCTGCCTGGCCTGAGTCCATCACCACATTCTGTTGTTCCAGCAGAGATAAAACCAGGCCCATGGGTATGCCCAGTTCAGTCAGTTTGGATCTTGAAATTTCAACATAGATGCACTCTGTCTGCTCTCCCCATAATTCTACTCTGGAGACCTGATCCACAAGAAAAAGTTCTTTTCTGATAAGATCAGCGTACTTTCTCATTTCTTCATAAGAATACTCCTGACCAGTCAAAGCGATAACCACACCAAATACGTCTCCAAAATCATCCTTGATTATGGGCGGACCTGCTCCGGGAGGAAGCTCAGCCTGAATGTCATGAATCCTGCGTCTTAGATGATCCCATTCCTGGGGCACATCCTTAGATGGCATCCCTTCTTTAAGGTAGACATGAGCCACTGAAAGGCCTGCCCTGGATTCAGTGAGAACGTAGTCAAGCTGGTCAAGCTTCTGAACAGCTTTTTCGATTTTTTCAGAAACCTCTTTTTCCACCTGAAGAGGCGAGGCTCCGTGGTAGGGTGTAACTACAAGGGCTAATTTCAAGGTGAATTCCGGATCTTCCAGCTTGCCCATTTTAAAATAGGAGACCAGTCCGGAAACAGCTAAGACCACGGAGATAAAGATAAATAAAGTTTTGTTTTTTATAGCCAGTTTGGCAATATTCATATCAGTCTTTAAAGTACTTTGCGGGTTAAGGTTTGGGAGTCGAACATGGACTCCGGAAGTGTGTGCAATAATGCGGAGTTGAGCAGCCTGCTTGTTTTAAAATCCATTTGAAACGTCAAAGGGACACTATCTTTTTAAGGCTCTGACTTTCTGGCCTTCCTGGAGATAATCCCCTCCAGCTGTAATAACGATATCCCCTGGATTAAGCCCTGCAATAATCCGGATTCCCAGGCCAGTTATCTGGCCTGTAACAACTTCACGGGAAAAAGCTTTCTGCGTTTCTTCATCAAAAATCCAGACCCTATCCGTTTTTCCATCCAGAGAGACAAGCGATGTTTCCGGGATTGTTACTGAGCCAGTATCTTCACCTGGTATTGCAAATGCCACATACATATCTGCAGCCATGGATGGAAAGACACTGATGTTTTCTGGTTTGTCCATTATTGCTGTAAGTCTGTAGGTCTTAGATGGGCCTGACGCATCCGTAGATACTTCCTTGATTCTCGCTGGGAAGAAGTGATCCTGGTAAGAATCCAAACGAATATGAATGCTCCTGATCATGTTTTTATGGGTCATGAGCTGTTCTGGAATTCCGGCTGATACCTCCAGCCTGGTTGTATCCTGAAGTTTTACAATGGGCTGTCCGGCCTGAATAAGATCGAAATTATCAACATATCTTTCGGCAATATAGCCGCTGAAGGGGGCTTTGAGCTTAGAATCATCAAGGGCTGACTGAGCTTCTTCAAGCCCGGCTTCAAGAGAACTTATTCTAGCCTGCATAGCCTCAATATCTTCTGATCTTGCTCCGGTTAAGGCTTTCTCCATCTCCATCTCAAGGGACTTTGCATTGCTGGCTGCCTCGTGTTTTCTGCTCTTTGCCCTGTCCAGGTCAGCTTTTGCAACAGCACCAATATTGTAGAGCTTTTCAAAACGCTCATACTGAAGTCTGGCTTCTTCATGGGATACCCTGGCTGCTTCTAACCTGGCTTCAAGGCTTCTAATGTCTTCATGTCTTGCCCCGGCTTGCATGGCTTTTAAATTTGCCCGGGCTTCATATAATCTGCCGGCAATATTTTTTATAGCAATGTCAAAATCTCTGGTGTCCAGTGCTGCAATTATTTCATCTTTATGCACGTATTGACCTTTTTTTACAGGCAGCTCATTTAGTCTGTTGGATACTCGAAAGGAGAGGCTTACCTCTTTGCCTGGGCGGGTTTTGCCTGGAAATATTCTTGTCATGCTTGTTTCAGATTTTGCAATAACCATGGTTTTTACCGGTCTGATGGTTTCTTCATTTTGAGAGCCTGGCTGACATCCAGCCATAAAAAAGAAAATCACAACGAGAATTGTTTTTAGTGAATATTTAATCAAAACAGGCACCTATACCTTTGAATGTATAAAAATATGTTTTTAATCAGTCCGCGTTAGATTCCGGTCAGTGAGATGTTTTTTTCACCCATGGCGTTATAAATAGTAGCCAGAGCTTTGAGATAGTCAGCATTGGCTCCGATCAGGTTGGCTTCTGCACCTGAAAGCCTGGCCTGAGCATCTAAAACATCCGTATTGGTTCCCACCTGGGCTTCATACCTTGCTACTGACATACGATAGCTTTCCCTGGCTTCTTCCAAGGCCTGGCGCGCAACCATTATCCTTTTATGACTTTCATCAATCTTTAGAAAACTTGAAGTGACTTCAAATACTACTGTTCTCAAAAGATCTTCATATTCGGCCATGAGTTGCTTAGTTGTCTGTCCAGCCTGCTTGTGCCCGTAGTATGTTTTTCCCCATTCAAACAGGGTCCATTCCATCTGAACCCCGGCACGCCATTCACTTTTATCCTGCAGTCTGCTTCCACTAACTCCTGGATCATCACCCCGGCGGTTATAATCAAAGTTTGCCCCGATTTGAGGATAAAATGAGCTGGCAGTTATTCTTTCATCCTTTGTGGCTATTTGAATGCTTTTGTCAGCCATGAATATGTCCGGCCTGTTATTTAAAGCATGCTCCCGACATTGATCTATGTCCATTTCAAAAGGGAAATATTCAAGTTCACCCTGGTAATTTATTTTTTCACCTGCAGGAAGAAAAAGAAGCATGTTCAGTTTTTCTTCAAGTATCTGAGTGTTGTTTTCAGCAGAAATGAGATCCTGTTCTGCCTGGGCCACATCCACCTGGGCCTGGAGTACGTCAAGGCGCGGAGCCAGGCCTACATCATAAAAGGACTGACTGACATTCAAATGGGATTTAAGTCTGGTTAATGAATCGTTGGCAACACGAACTGATTCCCTGGACGCCAGCAAATCCATGAAACTGGTCTGGATTTCAAGGACCAGCTCAAGTTCTGCTTTGGAAAGTTGAGACTGTGCCTGCTGGTTGCCTAACTTAGCTTTTTCATAGTTGCTCAAAATATTGAACCCGGTAAATAAAGGCTGATGAATATTAAAATTCATTGTCCATACGTCCCTGGAATCTTTAACGCGTAACCCGGTGGCAGGGTCCATGCCTGTAGGAGCTTCATCAAGCCTTGTGTAACCATATCCAGCCTTAAACCTCGGACCAAAAGCTCCTCTGGCAGAGTAGACTCCATACTCGGTTCCAGAGAGTGCCTCTCTCACGGCCTGGAGGGCCTGGTTGCGCTCCAGCCCCATTTTAACAGTCGCTTCAAGGTCCAGAATTTTTTGAGCGTGG
>PWPY01000185.1 GCA_003558575.1 Desulfonatronovibrio sp. | reverse complement strand
TAATATGGCTATTCAACGGCTCTGGATTCCGGCTTTCGCCGGAATGACGGTAAAAAGTAACAGCTTGCTTTAACCGTCACCCCGGACCAGATCCGGGGTCCAGTTCTTCTTGTTCGGACATGCTGAACAGTTACAAGAATTTTTACTATCACGGAGTATTTTAATGGCAAATCCAGTCGTCCATAAAAAAATTGCTTTTCTTGATTACTGGCGAGGCAAAAAAGAGCTGTGGAAGGCCTTTTGGATTTTCGGTCTGCTGGCCTTTCTCATTAAATTGCCTGGAGTTTATGCAATAGAGCTGGACTTTCCATCTGCCTGGTGGTTGAGTTATGTTTTAATTGTGGTCTTTTCGCAGGTATGGTGGATAGTCTGCGTGTGGAGATGTGCCAGCAATGCCGTCCGTAAGTTATGGGCTGTTCTGGCCAGAGTTGTTGTTTTTTTTGCCGGGGTGAATCTCATCCTGAGCTTAATCCTGCTTTTCACGTAGAGTTAGTCATAAAAAGTGATGAATGTATCTTGCATAAAGGGTGGTTAGAGATCAGCACCAGTGTTTTGTCCACATAATATAACTCCAAAGGTTTTTTTAAGGAAATGACAAATGCGGATAAACAGGAAGATCACCATTTCAGATTCAGAAGTGGAGCTGCGTTATGTCCGGGCCTCTGGTCCTGGTGGACAGAACGTAAACAAGGTATCTTCAGCTGTACACCTTTTTTTTGATGTGCAGGCCTCTTCCCTGCCTGATGACTGCAAGGAAAGGATTTTAAAGATCCAGGACAGGCGGATTACGGCTGATGGAGTGGTGGTGATCAAGGCTGACAGGTTCAGGACCAGGGAAAAAAACAAACAGGATGCCTTAGAAAGGCTTGTGCAATTAATCAGATATGCCATCAGGGAAAGGAAGACGCGTAAAAAAACCAGGCCAACCCATGCTTCAAAGCAGAAGCGTTTAGAAAACAAGATTAGAAAAAGCAGGATCAAAAAGCTCAGAAAACCTGTTAATTCTGATGTTTGAATGTACAAAGATACAGTCTGATTTTCACGTTGGCCAGTCAAAGGAAACGGTATATGTATCTTGCTCAAAGAATTGTCCAGGGCCGGCGCTGTTTTTTTATCCGCCGGTCCCAATTGCAGGGAAATGTTTATGTTGCCAGAGAGTTAATGGATCTGGGAACAGATCCCGGCGCATTTATAGTTTATCCCGGGGGCAGAAGCTTTTATATCCATGAACAGGTGGAGGACTGCCTGTCTAAGCAGAACGTGCCTCTGGACTATGACCGGCTTGAGGACCTGTTCTGGCCTTTTGTCCATCCAGATATCAAGAGATCTATGGGGTGTTTCAGGTCCAGAAACACAGGATCACCAGCTCAGGGCAGACTGACTGATGAGGAGGAAGACTTCATTAGCAACCATCTGCATCCAGTGGACCGGAGACGTTATAATTATCTGAGGACCGGAGAAATTGATCAGGCAACTCAGGGCAATATTCCATTGAAATTTTATCGCCCCCTGGCTTTTAAATCCAGAGACGAACTTGAACACAAATTCATGGACATGGAATTTAGTCTTGAAGAGCATGAATTCAGTGTTTATGTGTATTCTTTTCTGCACTCGCGCAGGTTTTTCTCAGAGATGATTGCCGGGAAGATGCCTCAAGGGTTAGATTCGAAAAAATTAGATCGTCTTTTCATGGACGAGTTGTGTGATTTAAACAGGGATGATCTGTTCTGGAAAGGAGCTGAAAAACCGGATGGACTGCATGCCTGTCTTGTCCGGTATGCAATCATGTTTTTCGATTATCCTTTGGGGTCGGAAAGTTTTATGCAGGATCATCTGCGTGATTTTTTTGCCAGGAACAGACAAAGGTTCGGTCGGGTCAAGCTGAAAAAGGCTGATGTCAGCCCTGGCGAAGCTTCAAGGATCATGGGAGTTCCAGGCAAAATACTTTACGCCATGTCCAAAAGAGAACTGACTAAGGTTTACCGCAGTCTGGCCATGAAAATGCATCCGGATAAAGGCGGTGATCATGAAGCATTCATCCGCCTGACCGAAGTGTACAGAATGCTTTTGGCCAAAAAGGACTGATGAGCAGTTACAGCTTTCAACTTAAATTGTTTGGCCCTTTGGGTCAGGATTCTTTAATGCTTTGAAATGTATTGATTTTAAAGGAGGTTTTTATGGTTGAGGTGAAAAATATTTTGTGTGCTGTTGATTTTTCAGAGATAAGCCCCCGGGTGGCGTCTTACGCCCAAAGCCTGGCCCAGGGGCTCGATGCCAACGTCTATGTACTTCATGTCGCCCCAAGTATAGATCAGTACGCTTATCTCCGAATTCCACCCACAGATTTTCAGGAACATGTAAATGAAGCTATAGTTGATGCTGAAAACAGCATGGAAACCTTTGTCCAGGAAAATTTTGACATTGAAAAAGTCACGGGAAAGGTGTTGTCCGGTTATGCCGTTGATGTAATCCTTGACTTTGTCAAGCTTGAAAACATTGATTTGATTGTAATAGGCACTCACGGACGAAGCGGCTTAGACAGGGTTTTATTTGGATCTGTGGCTGAAAAGGTTGTTAAATCTTCTAAAGTTCCTGTCATAACTATAAGACCTGAGAAGAAATCTTAATGTACCTGATATATTGAAGGTAAAGCGGTGGCCGGCAGGAGCGTCATGTTAGATGAGTCGCAAACGAGGCATTTCTTTTGCATAAATATAGCGTACTGCAACTATTTCCCAGGGAGAGAAGCATGCGCATTGACGGTTATCAGAATTTTTTGGGGACAGGAGAGCTTGCTGGACAGTCTTTTGTCCGGGAAAACCAAAAAGGGGGACGTTTTCAGGGTGACTCAACCCCTGCCATGGGCGACACCGCGAGTATTTCATCTGCAGCTAAGGATGCTCAGCAAACCGCGAAATCTCAAGGCAGCGGCGCCACTGACTCGATGGAAGCCTTCAGAAAGTATATGCACAAAGCCAGGGGCGGAATTGACTCTTCCTCAGGCGGTTCTTTAGAGGCGCTGGAAGCCCGGTTAAAGGATTTGGAAAAGAAGCTGGCCAGCATCGCCGCTGATCAGAATATGCCTGAGCAGACAAAGAACAGCATGATTCAGGCAATTCAAGATGAAATCAGTCAGATTACCTCTCAAATCGCTGAACTTAAGGCGCAAGTCCTGAAAATGGCATAACAGGCTGCCTAAAAATTTTTGTGTTTTTTAAAGGAGCTGATTTTGCAACGTAAACATAACAAAAAACAGTCTGAAGAGGAGCTGCGTCTGTTCGAGGCTGAAGCCATGTACGCAGAGAGTATCTTTCATGGTTCAATGGGCGATATGGAAGCTTGTATTGCCGCTACCGAAAAAACATTGGAGATAATGCCTGATTATCCTCCTGCTTTGCTGACCATGGGATCAATAGAGTATCAGCGCGGCAGACCAGACGAAGGAGCTCGCCTGTTCTCGACATTGCTTACTTTGCCCAACGAATCAGGAGATCTCTCAGAGGTTATTGATAAGGCTGGCGATTTTCTGATTCAGGAAGCAAGGTATGACGAAGGCCTTACTTTGTACCAGGCAGCAGTC